>CAZPXJ010000017.1:0-34854 GCA_964590855.1 uncultured archaeon | reverse complement strand
TCCAACAGTTTGTCCTTTATCACTTGTAAATGCTACAAGAGCATATACAGGATGAATACCAAGGAATGAATTTGCCAACACATCAGCTGAGTTAGCATAGGATCCGCCAGCTGCTATAGTACCTATATCATCAATATAGAATAATTCAGCATCTTTGATTTGCCAGTCATTACCCATTCGTCCATGATAAAGACTCAATACAACATCTTCTGCTGGTAAATTACCTGTATTATCAATCGAGTAATAAACTGTCACTGGATCGCCTACTTCATATGCTGTTTGATTCAATGATACATGAACATTGAGAACTGCTTCATCATCTGCGATTTGTAGATTTATACCGTTACTGAATCCATAGTATTGAAATCCTTGCGGATCATTGTAACTGAATCTTGCTCCAGAAGACATCCAAATACCAGTCCAATGCTCTAAGAAACTAAGAGGGCGACTGAATTTATCACCTAAGAAAGGTTGTATTTCATCACCAACTCCGAAGAGGAATTGTAATAAGTCATAACCTGTTCTCTTGACTGTTGAAAGCTGAAAAGCACCATAAGAAGCAGTGACACCTGCACTTACTAATTCAACACCCATCATACCAAACTCTAGGTTTTGTGCTGGAATGTTATCTAACGCCCAACTTACGTTGACTGATTCACCAACATCTAAGAATGGAATGGTTGTGTTTAGGAACACTTCTTCACGGAAAGCAGATTCACCAATGACACCAACATCTCTGAATGAAAAACTGAAGTCCATCAAATCAGGATCGAATATGGATTGTTCTGTATACAGTAAATCTTCAAGGTAATTTACTGTCTCATCTGCAGCTGCAGCAATGCTATCAGTGTAATCAGTGAATGTATCCACTAAACCTGTTGGATTTACAGCTGGTAAATCAATAGGTGCCAAATATGCAGTACAGAAGTTAATCAATGATGTAGGAACACCATCTGGAGAACTGAGAGTAACTGTTGTTATAACATCTCCTAGAACACTTGAGATGTCATAGGTAGTAAAATCACTCTTTACAACCACATTTGTATTTGCTGGATTTATATCAATCATGGACATATCTGTGTTATTCTGATACCATTCATCTAGTATTAAGAAATCTTGTTCATATATCATATCTGGATATGCACCTTCAGGGAACAATGCACCTTCAAACTGCATCAAAATATGACCATGAATAACATTGTTGTAACCAGATTCTGTAATTGTCACATCATCTCTCAATTTGAGTAAATCAGGTTTTGTTGCCAAGAAATTCAGAAAATCAGGTCCTAATGGATAGCTGATGTCTACATTTGTAGCTGCTTCAGTTCCAGTATTAGTAACCACATAATCCATTTGTAATCTGCCAGCATCATTTAGCATGTCTTGATCATAAGCCATGTTTACCGATACTCTAGGTGATGAAGTCAATTCAGCGTGATTGATATTATAGACTACTTCATAATTTGTTCCTAGATGAGCTATCATCCATGGAGCATTTAAATTCCAGTCCATTTTACCGGTTATTTGTGGTGCAAAATTGTCTGCGGGTGGTGTGATACTTACAGGATTGATTGTATATGGAAATCGGAATTTCAACACTGAATAAACTAAAGGTCCAGTAGCTGCAACAAGATTTTCCCCAAATAAATTATCTGTAGATAATGTAAACTCAGTTGTTCCAGTTATGGCAGTTGTATCAATGTAATAAACACCTCGGATAGGTGTCACCAATTCGTTAATAACAATAGTTCCAATTAGTACACATTTTACAGGTGCAGCATTTACATCTGCAGGATCAAGGATAGTTGCGAAACCTTCTGTGATATCTGCTTGAATCTGTGTAATTAGAGTTGTGAAGATACTTGCGCCCATGGCACCAGTGAAGTAGTATAAATAACCACCGCCTGGTAGTATTTCAGCTCTTGTCCACATCAGGTTAAGAGAATAAACTGAATCAAAGAGTAAGGCTACTTGAACAGCTTCAACTAAACTTTGTTCGGGTGTGAGTCCTCCATTCATCTCCAACAATAACGTTGCATTATCGGGAGATTTGAAGGGTCGTCTTAAAACATAATCTGCGTAGTTAGCTTGATCAGAAGCAATCAGACCCCAGCTCTTTACATTGTCAAATAAAGGATTTAAAGCAATAGCTGGTAAGTCTCCGCCTACAAGATCTAAGGCTACCAATGCAGCTGAATCTATGGCTGCAGTAACACGCATTTCTTCTACAAAAACAGGATTCATTGCTTGTGTTTCAAAATTACTGTTAAGGTAATTAAAAGTGGCTTGACTAACTGACCCACTCATAGTGAGTAGGACAAACGCCAAACCTAACAAGGTTGAACCCAAAATTGCCTTTTTTCTCATTTTAGACCTCCAAAAATTTTGTCTAGTATTATATATATCTTAGGAGCAATATAAAGGTTCTTTTATTATCTAATGCTAAAATAGATACAAGAAAAAAAGTAGTTTTTTTTATGTTTCATTTAGACTTACTGAAGTAGTATAATAAAACATTTTTAATTCTTTAAGACTATCATTTTTGCTTTTTTTACTCAAGTTCTACAAAGTGTTTTTTCAGATTTGCTGCAGCAGTTTCGGGCAATGTTCCGTTGATGTAAGTCATGGTACTAGTTTCAACAGCTCCGAGTAATTTCTGGGATTTCAAATTCCTCTGTGGTGTGTGAATCTTAAAGTATAGGTGATAATTAGAAGTTCCTTTAATATTCATTGGTGCTTGATGTAAGGACAGTGAATAGCTCACTTCTTTCTCAAATACATCATTTAAGGCAAGTATGGATTTTCGTATACATGTTATCAAACTATGGAATTCTGCTCTTGTACATTGATGAAGAAAATTAACATGTCTTTTGGGATAGATAAAAACATCATATGCATATCGTGCAAAAAATGGAATAAGGCTTACAATACTTTCATCCTGATGTACGATTCTTTTTTCAAGTTCAATTTCTGATGAAAGAAAATCGCAAACCATACAGTTATTGTTTTTTTCTCTGTATAGATTTATAGACTCAAACTCAGACTGAATTGAGTTTGGAACAAATGGATAAGCATACATTTGACCATGTGGGTGTATCAATGTAGCTCCAACTTCAGAACCATAGTTTTCAAAAGGAAGAATGTATTTGATTTCCTTATTCGAGCCATATTCTTTTGTTGCTTCCATCCATTTCTCAAAGATGAGTATAATCTCATCATCTGCCAGATTAACAAACTTGGCATTATGAATATCTGTATAAATTAGCAACTCACACTTTCCATACCCACCTATTTTCATCTGAAAAGCTCCTTTCGTACTTTTCTTAGATTCTTCTTCCAAACTAAGTGCTGGAAATTTGTTAGGAATTCTCAATGGTTTATTGAAGTTTGGTACTTCTTCTGAACCCGTACATAGTGGACAGAATCCTTCCTCTCGATCAGGTCTTGATTGCCTAGTCTCAGAATAAATAATCCACTCATTTGTAAAAGGATTTTTTCGAATCTCTCGAACAGTCATTAATTGAAATCACTTAAGTTGATATTTAATACCTTCGGAGAACTTACTTTTACTTTCATAGAGTGTCGGCTAGATTTTGTTCCCACAATGTTTATAATCTTACTTTAATGTCTCTTTTTGTGTATTCTACAATCATTTTACATGCAAATCTTCAATATGCAGAAATACCAGTAAGTGAGATTCCTAAAGTTGTAAAACACAGTTATGTTCCAGTTATTTCAGCATTATTGGAAATGCCGAAAATTGAGGTTGTTCTAAATTTCACAGGTGTAACTTTGGAAATACTCAACAGTGAATATCCTGAAGTTACTGATTTAATCAAACTTGGAATAGACAAAGGTAAATTTGAGCTTACGGGGTGTGGTTATTCTCATCCCATCTTTCCACTCTTACCCATAGTAGATATGAAAAAGCAAATTGAATTCAATCAGAGAGTTATGGAGAAGGTGATGGATTACAAACCTAAGGGATTTTGGTTACCAGAACTAGCATATGATCCTCTATTGCCTAAAATTCTAAAAGATTATGACTTCTCGTATGTATTTATTGATGAAGAATTATACAACATGAGCAATCCTTTAAGAAATGATGCTAACCTCTATAATACTTCGTACTATTCCGCAACTCATTATGTCATTGATTTTATGAAAGCAAAGGGATTTTTCAGAAAAATTAGCAAATTCAATAAAGCAAGAAAAGGTTTAACAAAATTCTGCAAAAAAGCTGATTTCTCACCAGTTGAATTAAAAGGAGTAAAAGGAACAATTACTGGACTCAAAGTCTCTCAAGCATGGAGCATATCATCAACAGCAAGTGTTTTAGGTTTCCCAATTATTACTCCTAAAAGAATAGCTAAAATGCTATCAAAGTTCAAAGACTCAGCTGGATTAGTTATACCCTATGGAACCGATATTGAGTTCTTTGGATATAGAAGTTTTATAGAAGGAAGATTACCAGATGAAAAAGATCTTACAAATTTGATACAAAAAATGATGAAAATAAAGGACTTTGAGATGATCCTTCCCTCTAAATATCTAGAGGAACACAAACCCAAAGATCTGGGTTATATGAAAACTGGTAGTTGGGGACCAAGTAGAAGGTTGGATATTTGGACTGAGGATGAAGATAATAAGAAACTAGAAAGACTTTGTCAAGAAGCTCGTTGGTATTTCAACCATCTTCCTGACAAAGACATTACAGAAGAAATGTGGAAACACTTGTTACTTGCTGAAAATAGTGATGGTAGAGGGTGGGATCCAATCCCTGAAAGAAGATTAGATTGTTTCTCACATGCATATGAAGCAATTACACAAGCAAAAGAGAAATATCTAGATAGATATATTCGCAAAACGACCAATAAATAATTTACAAGGAACAAAAATCTTTATATTAATCTAAACGTAGTGCTACCTACTCGTTTAATGCTTTAGAAGTTGGACTAAAATGGAAATCGAAATATTTATTCATGAAGAGAATTGTGATCACTGTCAACCTACTTTGAAGTTTTTGACAGCCGTAATCAGTGCTCTAAAGACAGATGAAGTCAAAGTAATTGTACATCAAGTTAGCAAAAATAGAGAGTCTGCAGAGAAAAAAAGCATTCCATTGAACCAACTTCCAGCAATTTTACTCCCTACAGGTTGCATTATCGCAGGACCACTTTCTCATGATTTAATCGGAGTGTTGGTATGTAGCTTGTTATCTAAGTCTAAAATACCTCTACAATCTATCGATAAGTTTGAACTCAGCAAAAAAGAAGCACCTCTACTAATTAATCTTGCTTCAGCTATGATTGAATATCAAGCAGCCTATACTTTGAGAAGAGATAGATCATATCTTTTCATAATAAAAGAAGAAACGGAACAAATACCTATTGAACGATATGAGCAATTGTCTAAAAACACTAAGATGATGGTTCTTACCAATTTTGATACAAAACCTAATTCTGATTTATATGAATTGGGCCTTGATTCAAATGTTTTCTTAGGGCATATAATTAGAGATAATATCATTCTAGCAGCAAACCTAATCATATGGAGAGATAGATCAAATCATGTAAGTTTCTTCAGAGTTAAAAAAGATGAAGGAGACAAATATATTGGTAAATGCTCTTGTTTGCTCGGTGATGGTAAGAAAATGATTCGTGAATTTTTCAAACCACTCTTTCTAACATCCTCAACAATAGAAGACGATGGTACTAAAGGGTCAGGGCAAAACAGGATAGTAGCTAATGTAAAAGAAGTAAGTAATGATTTGGACCAACTACTTCGAAAATAAAAGTATCAACTGCTTATTTGAGTTCGCCATAACCGTCGCAGTCGCCGTATTTTATCATGCAGTTAGCTGATTTTGTCACGTAATATTTACAATAATCACCCATAATTGGTTCATATTTTTCGCAATTAGCATTAGGGTTACCATTTTTCTTTGCTTGCTTGCTAGGTGGTAGTGGTATATCAGCCATTTCAATAACCTACTTGATTATTATAATTTTCGAATCTATTTTATATCTTTCCTTATTCTCTTTTATCCGAGAATATAATGTGGATTAGTCCGTTCACAATTTGGGCAAGTTTCATCATATTTACCCATAGGGGTACCACAGCCACTACAATGAAAAGGTTTCTCCTCTTCTTCGTCTTTGGGTTGAGGAGTATCTTGTTCTCCAAACATTGTTAGATAGATGTAGACTAAGTGATTAATAATTATTATGGGAGAAATAGAGAAAATTGTTACTCATCCACAATGCTTATTATATAACTGTAACCACTTAATGTTTAAAGATATAGAATAAACTGGCGATTACTATATGGTAAAATTAATAGTTAAAATAGAGAAAATATTAGATTCTGAACCAGAATACATGTTTATTAATAATGATTTAGCACAGAAATTTGACATCCTGCCAGGTCAATTAATTGAGATATCGCCATTCAACTTTGGCTTAAAGGTGTATACCAATGATAAATATCCTGAAAATACTGTTGGAATTTCAAGTACAATAGCTAAAGAGCATGGTATCCACAAAGGTGATGAAATAATTCTAAAGGATCTAACAAATGAGCATATTATACATTTAATTCACAAGAAAATGAGGGGAGAACAACTTAAAGAAGATGAGATTAATTCAATTTTTGGTGCAATTGATAAGAATCTAATGCATCCTACACAGATAGCAGTTTTAATGTCTCTCTTTCAAGTTCAAGGATTAAATTTGGAAGAGACAACTTCTATAGCAAGAGCGATTATAAATCATTCAGCTATAATTAATCCAAAGAAAAAACCTGTTGTTGACAAACACAGTATCGGAGGTATTGCAGGGAATAGAATCACACCTATTATGATTCCCGTTCTTGCAGCAGCTGGATTAACAGTCCCAAAAGTTTCTACTAGAGCTATAACATCCCCAGCAGGAACGATTGATACAGTAGAATTGTTGATGCCATGTGAGTTAAAACTTGAAGAAATGATTCATGTAGTGGATACTGTAGGAGGTTGTATTGTTAGCGGAGAAACAGTGGGTTTAGCTGATATTTCTGATAAAATCATTGCAGTTTTAGAAACTATTAAGATCGATCCCAAAGAGTTCATGGTTGCGAGTATTTTATCCAAAAAAATAGCAGCAGGATCAGAGTATGTGTTAATCGATCTTCCTACAGGTAAAGGCGCAAAAGTTATACACAGAGAAGATGCGCAAGAGGTTGGAAGTTTGTTTACTTCTATAGGTTACGCATTGAAGATCAAACTTGACTGTATTATAAGTCCCGGAGATAGACCAATCGGAAATATGATTGGTCCTGCATTAGAAGCAAAAGACGTTCTTCAAATATTAACTGACCAAACAGGTAGTGCTGATTTGATGAAAAAAGCTTTAGCTCTTTCAGGTATAATTTTTGAAGCTCATAATTGGTGCCCTAGAGGATATGGATATGAGTATTCTGAAGAAATTTTAAGAAGTGGGAAGGCTTTAACTAAATTCAAAGAAATTGTGACAGCACAGGGAGGCAATGAAAATATCACTGTAGATGATATACCTACTGCAGCTTACAAAGAATGCATCACAGCCAATAGTGATGGAGTTGTATATTCTATGGATAGTGCAGCTATATCCACTCTAGCTAGACAAGCAGGAGCTCCAACAGATAAAACAGCGGGAGTCTACTTGAAGGTAAAACGCGGTGATCGTTTCAAGAAGGGTGACACACTATTCGAAATTCATTCTTCATCCGAAGGACGACTCACATCCGCAACGAAGCTTGTACCAGATTTTCAACCAATAGATATGGAAAGGATGATATTGGATATTATTCACGGTCCCAAGGAGTTGTAATTCAAAGAATGCATGATGAAGAGCAAATTCACTTTCATTATCAAGCATTTTCTACTCCTCAAAACTTAGATATAGATGACTTGCTAGAAAAATTGAAATCAAAACAAAACCATAAGATTCAACTCCAATTGATTGATCCAACACTAATAGTGAGTGAAAAACATATTTTGATTTCGATTTACCATACTCAAAAAGCATTTGAGCAGAATAGAAACATAGCTAGAGATCAAGCAACAGAATTATTGTTAAGAGTCTCTGGTAAGAAGCAAATATCAAATGCATTAGAATCATATGGAATCAAAGCAACTAGTAAATTAATTCTGGTTATCGCATTTGGTGGAAATCATGATGAAGCCAAAGAAGCAATTAAGCACTTTCTAACAATAGCTGATATTTCTAAAGAGAACAGACTGGAAATTCAGTTTCCCTTACTTGGTATCAAAGAATTAAGTCAGAAATATCACTGTGAAGAAGATATTGAAACAGTTGAAAAACGAGTTTTTGAGGAAATTGCAGCTTTAGAAATTCTGTAGAATTAAATGGAAGGAATCCATGCTTTCAGGAGATGGAATCCCATTTCACGGTATTGTTTAACTATCCCTTCAATTCTCTCTAATTGTTCTCTTTCTTTTTGTGGAGAAGAAAATATAATGGGCTTGATTTTATGTACCATACCCGATAAGGAACCTATACCAGCGGTGCTATATGCTTTCTTACCACTTCCAGTTCTGTACTCATAGTCTGGTTCAACTAGAAGTTTATTATACCATAGTGGATGAGCAGACATAATTTTGAATCCTTCTGGAGAAGAATAGGAAACAGGATCCATGATGTGTTGATTAAACTTCTCAATTGCAGATTTATTTGGGTGAAAAACATTTCTGCTAATTACCCCCTTCACGTATGTTTGAACAGTTTCAGTTTGTTCAAGTATGTGAAAGGGTAAAATTGTGGAAACCTCTGTAATTGTAGCATCTATTTTATCAGAATGATAAATTTTATCTGCTGTATAGATTTTTCCTAACAAATCCAATGGTAAGCATACACCATTTATTTCAAGAGAATCTTCCAGATAATTACCTCTATCTACTGCGAATTCAGAATAATAAATTCCGGGACCAAATATCACTGCTATTCTTTCATCAGTTAATTCTTTGAAAGTTTGAGTCTCATCAGTAAGCATAACAATTGTATCTCGTTTTAAATCCATAACTGGTTTATCAAGATAAACGCCCTTATTAGATGTACCAATAAGCTTTGTCCAAGAAGTTATGATTAGAAGAGAATTTAGATTCCTATCATCCATTTCTTGCAACCGCATTCCTTTCTTCTCATTTTCTAAAGTTATTATTTCTTCATCAATCCGTTTAAGAACATGATCAGCTTCCGGGAGTCTTCTAGGAAATCCTTCATCAGCCATAAAAGCTATGAGTTCTCTAAGTGGAATTTCACCAGTATCAAAATCGTAGAAGTTAGCTCCAGAACCATAATACAGTTTTAAAAGTTGCAACAAATCAATTCTTTTCTGTATTTCTTTGTATTCTTTGGAGACTTCAACTTTAAGTGACATTGATCAGCATACTTCCATTAATTTTGTTTCGAGAACTGCTTAGATTAGTACTAGCTTTCGTGTATTTATGAGTTACTTTAGTCTCAGCCAATCAAGAAGGATATTCTCCTGTTTCTATCAAAGAAGAAGCGCATTTTATTGCGAATTTTAATGAGTCTTCGATTGAGTTATTATTAAAAAGTGAGTGAATAAAAGAGCCATTAAAACAATCTCCAGCACCAACAAATGTACTCTTTGTTGACAACTTTTTGGTACTCAATTTGATTTCCCTTTTTCCATAAAATATTACTTCATTAGCAGAATGATATATTATTGGTAGCTCAAGAGCTTCAAAGAGTTCTTTAGGAGTTTTTTTAATTTGGTCTGAAATGAATCTTATTTCGTTTTCATTTACGGATAAATATTTTTCACCCTTCAATTTTCTTAGTTCATGTAGAAAACCAAGAAATTCCTTTATTCTGCTGTAGTTGGTGATATCACTTGGATCTATGAACATAACACCATCAAAGCTAGTTTCTTTTTGGTCTCGCAATAAATCCATTGGGGTTTTATCTTTTTGAAGATTCTCAAAAATATCAGTTGAGCATAGACTTAACACTAGACAACTTATCCATTCTATCGAAGTCGGATTCAAAGCAATATTACTGATTGATTTCAAAGGACTATGTCTATAATAATCAATTATTTCTTCAGATAAATTTCCAATAGACAATTGCCCTTTGACAGAGTTAAATTGAATCTCTCCTCCAAGAAGATTCAAAATCCCTGTAAAATTAATTTCTGCATTCTTTATGGACTTAACTTCTAAAGGAATATTGTGCTCTTTTACTATATTTTCAAACAAGAGAGAAGAAGGTCCTACAAAAGTAACTGAACGTCCCAGAGTGGCAAGTGTTCTGCACAGATTAAATCCGTTACCTCCAGGAATAAGACTAATTTTAGTTTGTGTATGATGAGAACCTAAGGGAGGTAATTCTGCAATAAGTTCGCCATTCTTCTCTAAAGGTTGAATATTGATATCGATAAACGCTGGGTCAAATCCTCCATATATCATACCTGTAGTTTTCATTGTACCAAAACCATCACATTTTTTCTAGTACATCAATTCCCATTACTTCAAATAAGCTTTCTAGACATTTAATTGTAGAATAAACTATGAGAATTCGGGTTTGAAGAACGGTCTCATCTTTTGCTATAAGTACAGGACATGCATCATAGAATTTGTGAAAAGCTGATGCTAAGGAATAAGTGAAATTTGCTACTGAATCTGGTTTCAATGATCTTAAAGATTTGATGAGTACATGAGGTAAATCTTCAATCATAGTAATAAGATTCCATTCAGTTTCCTCTTCTACTTTGAGTTTGAGGGAATCTGCATTACCAATGATTTTTTCTATATCTATTCCTTTTTCTGGAGCTTTTAGCAAGATGTTTTGCGCCCTTGCATAAGAATATTGTAGAAATGGACCTGAGTTTTCATTTGGATCTGTTGCTTTTTTAACATCAAATTTTATTGTTTTTTGAGGATCCATTTTGAGTATGTGATATTTTACACTGCTTGAGGAAACTTTCTGTGCGATTTCATCCAATTGTTCTTGTTGATACTCTCGGGATTTGAGAATTTCAAAAATTTCTTTCTGAGTTAATTCGTAGATCTCGTCTGGTGTGACGTACTCAAACTCTCGACCAGCCATTTTCCTTCCGATTAGTGAAACATATTCATAATCATAATGCTCAATTTTATCTGCAATATCCGATTGTCCTAGAGCATAAAGTGCTAGCTTAACACCTTGTTGAGCTAGTTGTTGTTGTTTACTTATCACGTTGTAACAATAAGTTGCATCAAATTTATCCAATTTATGCAGATGATAAACAATATCACGGCAAACATAAAGTGTGATACCCTCAGAATTTACAATTATTAATTCAGGAATTTCATGCTTAATGTCATACTTAGTTTTGTAAGAGGTTTCAGTTGCAATTTTGTCACATTGTAGTAACATAGCTTTATCATCATGCCTAAGATATCCTTTCTGGCTTAATTCATCCAGTACCGGTTGGATTTCTCCAGACCAAGCATAAGTAGATTCCCAATCATAGTCATCAATATAGATATTCAACATGTCTAGAGTTTCAACATGACCTGCCAAAACTTTCTCTGTTAGCTCTCGAAATTGAGTTACTATCTCTTTGTCCTTACCTTCTTGAAACTTCCTTACATACAAAGTTGTTTGAGAATTCAAATCGTCGATTTTCTCAGAAGTCTCTTTAAACAGAAGAGAGTATAACTCAGGAATTCGATTTTTAAGAGAGGTTTGTATCCTCAAAAGTTTGTTAAGCTGCTCAGAGATTTTATTAGAATCATTAGTAGAAATAGTACTTTCTAGATAAATTCCATATTCTTTTATCTCTGATTCTGTTATTTCATATTTAGAATTCTGGTGATTTATTTCATAGCCTTTTGCTTCCATAAGATTCTTTATTTGATTGATTTCAAGCAGCGTATTCATAATGGCATATACTTTACCGACCCAAAGATCAATTTTCACATCTGGCTTTCTCTCACCTTTTATCAGTTGATAACCGATAACTAATGGTGCAATCTGTCTTCCAAGGTCATTAACATAGTAGCGTATATTCACTTTAGCTCCCAAGAATTTGTATAAACGACCAATAACATCTCCAATTATTGAACTTCGAACGTTTCCCACGTGTAAAGGTCCGGTAGGGTTTGAGGAAGTATGTTCAACAATAATCCTCTCTTTGGACATCATCTTACTTGCTCCATATTGTTTTTGTGTTAATACATCTTGAAAAACTCTCGAAGAGAATTCATTCTTGTTTAGAAAGATATTTAGAAAACCTCCTTGAAGAGCTGATTCCTCAATGAAGTTGTTTTCTGGCAAATTTGACAAGATAAAATCACCAATTTCTTGAGGAGATTTCTTTAATTCTTTTGCTAAATTAAATAAAGGAAAACTGATGTCCCCTTGTTCAGAAGATCGTGGAAATGTCCAATTCAACTCTAAATCTTTCTTATATTCTTCTTTTAAAACCTTGACTATTTCTTCTTTTATTACATCGTATATTCTGGCAGTCATAAAAGTCAAACACCATTAATTGTGATTCAGGACATTCTCTAATCACTAATCTGCTTATTTAGACTTTGAAAATATATACTTAAACTTTCCTTCCACTGGTCGTTTTACATAAATTTTTATTTAGAAAGAATCTTAAGAAACTAACAAATATATACTAGTATTTTAGAAATCGAGTAATTAGTATAACGCGCAATGAAGTGATACAAAAATGGGAAAAGTACCAGACGTGACTTTTGATGAATTTGAGAATATTTTACAATTAGAAACTAAACCAATTATTGTTGACACTTGGGCTCCATGGTGTGGACCGTGCAAAGGAATAGAACCATATTTTGAACAGTTATCAGAACAGTTTGCAGACAAAATAAGATTTGTTCGTATGAATATGGATACAGAATCCGCTTTTGCTCAAAAGCACATGATTTCCAGTCTACCTACTTTTGTGGTTTTCAAAGATGGAAAACCATATAACTCTTTAATAGGTGCAAAAAGAGACAAATTAAAAGCTCTTATAGAAAAAACAGCTAAGGTTAATTAATTATTACCTTTTTACGCTATATTTTTAGGTTAGTTTTTCTCCTTCTATATTGAATCAAGCAAAATATGTGAATAAAGTGGCATCTAATAAGAAGAAATTTACCTTTCCAAATGGATTGTATGAGTATTTAGTTAGAAAAGCGAATGCATCTGTAAATGAGATCTTTATCGATATTTCTTTTCCCGTTTTGGAAATAAAATTTCTCAATATAAGAAGAAAAGGTAGTCAAAAAACTGTAGATTGGTTGTTTGAAGAACTTTCAAAGAGAATTGTACGAGTTACTAGAAAATATAAATTGAACATAGGGCAAATTTCTCACAGAAAAGATATCATGATAGATTTTATCATGGATAAGAACTTTCAACAAATCAACATCACAGGATACCATTTTATTCCTCTCAAATCTTTTGGAAATATTCTTTCTATCGCAGTTTGGAGTTACATTGTTTTCGTAACTGGGAATAAACCTAGTGATGATGAAGAAGCCAAAAGTTTTCACAAGAAATTTACAGATAGTTTTGAGGATTTCAAAGATTATTGGAATCGAATGCCAAGAAAAAAGAAACCAATATATGAGGAAATGTCTTGCTATATCTGTGGAGAGCCAGCATTTGCATTAAATGTGTGGGTTTACAAAACAAAGGACAAGGACATAGAAGTTTCAACACCAATTTGTAAGAAGCACAAAGATAGATTGATTTAGCTCAGAACATGAGAAGTAATTAAACAGAAGTATTTTTATAATTTCGGAGATGCGTTAGTATAATGATGGATGGTTTGTCACAAGATAAAAAATCAAATCTGATCGGTATATTACGAGATATCTCTAAAGAATGTAGTTTAAGTGCTATAGCAGTTGTAAGTTCTGAAGGTCAAGAATTAGCTTTTTTTGCTGAAAAGAGTACAGATCAAGTTATAATGTCTGCACTAGCTTCCGCCTTAAATTCAGCTGGAGAACAAACAGTAAACCAAATTAAGTGTGGGGATCTCGATCAAGTGATAATCAAAGGTACAGCGGGTTTTGTTATTCTTCAAAATTTAGAGGAATTCATCGTTTTAGCAGCATCAAAAGATATCTATAGCTTAGCCCTTTCAATTAATGTACTCACAAAATATGGCAAGAATGTATATCATATTCTTATTTCTTAAACTTCGTCTTTTTTAATCTAACCAAAATGAAAAATGCAATACATACTGCAATAGAAATCATTACAAGTGTTGGCCCCCAAGAATAAGTGTCAATTAGGTAGACAGACCAAGAATATGTCTCATATGAAGAACGAACAGACAGTAGATAATTGCCCCCGGGTATTGGATATTCTCCTGGATTAAAGAAGAAAGTATAATTTCCATCATTATAATCTAAATTGTCATATTCCACAATCTCAATTCTATAGGCAATTTGTGGTAAGGTTTCAAATGTAAGAAAGAAATCCCAACCAACTAGTGGACCAAAATCATTATTAGCGGACACTGAAACTTGCACACTTGTGTCTTTTCGAATTTCAGTGGTACTTATTGAGTAATTTGCATATATATTAGAGATTTTAGAAGATGCTATGATGTTTTCATACATTTGATAATTATCACCGAAATTTAGAGAGGAATGTTTGGTTTCATAATTGGATGTTAAGGAATTATACAAATAAGGGGAATTAAGAAACATATCAACATTATTGCATGCTAATAGGAGGGATCCTTCATTTAATCCTGATTCCAAATATACGAACCTATCCGCAATAGTGTTTATAGTATCGTTTTCTTTCAAAACCTCGAAAGGAGATGATAGTGAAATAATTTCAATCGGATTATATACAGATGTAAGTGAATGATCATATAATGATAGGTCTAGTGATTCATTTTCTACAGATAATGAACTATATGTAATATTGAATGATTCCAACATAGAGTTCAAACCTACAATATCACTACTTCTTGTTGGTAGTAAGATAATGGTTCCACCATTATTCTCAACATTTGGAAGGATATAATTTAGAATTGTTTCTTCATCATCAAGCGTGAATTCTTGTATTAATGAATTATTGTGATTGATAATTGTGATTGCTTCATAATGTTTCAAATTAAGAGTGGATAACGGCGTAGGAACACCATCTTTTGATAATACAGAGGGTATAAAACCAAAATATCTCGAGATATCTAGTAAGCTGTTCAAGTTTCCATACATCGAATAGTTAATGTTATCCCCAATCTCATTACAATCAAACAACATTCTTCCTCTTCCTTTCGTAACAAATAACGAAACCTCCAGTTCATGATCAGTAAATCCGTCATTGAAGTTGACTGGAAAATCATATTGCCCATTAACTCCTTTAGTTGTTGCTAGATTCATCAGGATATCATATTGTCCGACTTTAGGTGACCTAGGAACATAGGAGAAAGCGATATATGGTTTTAGAGCATCGTAAAAACGTACAGAAATTGAATTAATTGGAGAATTCACGTATATGCTGATGAAGAAGGAGTCATACTCATTTACATGAAATACTTCCTTTGTAAAAGGCACCTTATTTGGCCAGATTGTTAATGGAGGAGGATTGATTAGAAATGAACTTGCTGCTGTGGCATTGACAAGACCCGCTCCTTGGTATTTAGATGAGATTGTCAGTTCCAGTGATTCCCCCAAAGGAGAAATTATTTCAGGAGAAATATCTATTGATGTTTCGAGAAAAGATGCTTTGAAAGTAGATGGCTTATTTTCTGGATATTTTTCTTTCAATAAAGCACAAACACCTGAAATAACAGCAGTAGAATAACTGGTCCCAGAAGCTATTGTTGTTTTCTGACTCTCAAATGCAGTTGTGTTGATCATAACTCCTGGAGCTACCACATCAGGTTTCAACCAAGTATTCTTAGAATCTATTTCATCGAAGATGAAAGTATCATTAGTGTCATTATAATTAATTGCTACAGGTCCAGCACTGCTATATTTGTATAAAACATGGTTATTATCTATTGCTCCTACTGTTATAGCTTGTTTGGCTATCCCTGGTGTTAAAATTGTATAAAGATCATTATAGTTTAATTCCTCTTTTCCTCTAGCATTTCCTGCAGCTACACAAACAATTGTATCATTTCCAACCGCATTGTTTACTGCTTCAATTTCAGGAGAATCTTTGTCTGTTACAATTGTTCCAAGTGAAAGATTGATAATATCAGCACCATTTTCAATTGCCCAATCTATACCCTCTATTAGTAATTCTGTTGTTCCTACACCATTGTAATCAAGAATTTTACCTATCATAAAACTACAATTAGGAGCTACTCCCCTATGATAATCATAGAGGCCATTTCCTCCAATTATCCCCGCAACACTTGTACCATGGCCATTATCATCTTCAATATCTGCACTATTTCCTATAAAATTCCAAGCATGAGTAATTCTATCAACATTGCTCATAGTTACATTAAGTGCTGGATGATCAGTTTTTATTCCAGTATCTAAAATTGCTACTTTTGTTTCACTCCCATAGAAACCACTTTCCCAAAGAATGTCGGCAGAAACCATTTTTGTAAAATTCGCAGTATCTTGAGTATAATTCAAAGATGTTAAGCTAAGTTCTCCAGCTGTAGTATATATCTTTGAATTTTTCCAAACACCAGATAGATATCCATTGTAAATTAACTCAAGCAAATTGGCTTTTGAAATTGATATTGCTAGTCCAGAATAAATACCAAAAGAATTAACATTTCGTCCAACTCTTTTAAGTAATTCAAGGGAATTCATATTCTTTGCTTTAACAAAAACTCTGAATTCTTCTTTTGAATTTGAATCAAGAAACTCTTTTAGAAATCGCTTCCCTTTTATTATATCATCCACTTTGATAATATTGGAAGAAACTTGTTGAGGTAGTATTTCTTCCTCTTGTGCATACGAAGAATAGGTAAACATACAACACAGTATCAGAAAAGTTGATAGAATTTTCTTATATTTAGATAATCGCAGCACAAGAAGAGTATTGTATTTTCATATAAAAATCTAAGCACTTCTTCCGCATCAAATTTTATCAAAACTCTCTAAAGCATCTTGAAGACCATTTATAATTATAGTGGGAGCTGTTTCATCAGTAAGATTATTGAGATCCTTCATATGAGTTACACCAGTCAACACTAAACAAGTATTCATCCCTAACTGATTAGCCCCTAGAATATCAGTTTCAATTCTATCACCGAACATTATAGCTTTCTCTAAGGGGTTGTTGGATGATTCCACAGCTGATTTGTACATTTCAGGTTCAGGTTTTCCTATCATGAGTTCGATTTTTCTTCCTGATAATTCCTCTAGAATCTTTATCATTGCTCCACCTCCTAGTATCAAACCTCTAACAGTTGGGAAGGTAAAATCACCATTAGTAGCTATAAATTTTACTTTAGCATAATTTTGAAGAAGGTGTACTGCTCTGGAGATTTTTGTGTAATTTATGAACCGATCCATTCCAGTAACAAGATAATCTACATCATCAAAGTTAAAATCGAAAATGACCTCATCAAGTTCCTCTTGCCAATCATTTAGTACAGTCAGACCTACAGCCTTCAGTTCACTTTTGAGACCAGTTTCGCCTATAACATATATTTTTGCTTCTGGTGATTCTCTAGCAATATATTTTGCGGTCAAATAAGATGAAGTTAGTATATTATCAACAGAGATAGAAAGACCAAGCTTTGACAATTTAGTTTGGAATTCTTCTCTGGTTTTTGTGCTATTATTGGTTAAAATGAAAACTTGTTTATTTTTCTTTTTTAGAAGATTAAGAAATGCTATTGATCCAGGAAGGGTTTCAGATTCTTTATACAAAACTCCATCTCCATCAAACAAAAAAGTTTCAAAGTTACTGAAAGGGTTATCATCCATCGATTTGGAGTAAAATCTAAACTATATAACTATTATGAAAAAAAGTTGTTCCTTTAAATTAGGAACAATAAAAGATATAATCCTGCACTTAGTATTGCTGATGATATAAAAGAAAGGAATATTATTCTCATCGCTTTTCTAAAATCCTTTTTGATATTCTGAGGATCTTGAATTGCACCTTCATAATTCAACATTAGTTCTACTTTTGACATTTTTATTCCTCCTAGCTCATATTATACTGCTTCTTCAAAGCATTAGTAACACAGAATTTGAAGAAGTATTGGTAAATTCCATTAAAACCCAAGAAGAAAGGTATTACTAGGAAGAACACTAACCAACTATAATTGATATATAATCCTGTTAAGAAGATAACAGCAAATAAAGCTAAACCAATACTTATAGAGATCATGCCTACAGACAGCCTCTGCATTCTTTCTCTTTTTCCTATATTACATTTTCCAGGTTCATAACCTACTGATCTAAAAACGAAATTTCTTACTTGTTTTTTCAATTTTCCTTTATCAATTGGAATATCACCTTGAATAATATTCTCTTTAACTAAGAAATCACTAAAATCTCCAACAATAGTATCCATTTCAGCTTCGTTAACCGCCATAGTTATATCTAGTGGTTTACCTTCTAATTTCATATTTAGATAATCTGAAGCTGTAATTAGTTTCTTATCTAAATCATCTAATTGTCCAACAGTCAATTGTACATTCTCACTAAAAACCACATAGATATCATTGTTTCTTTTTATACCATATGTTCGGTTATCAAAAACAATATAGCGCAGTTCGTCTTTAGCAAGTTCAGCTCCGAATTGAACAATAGCTGCAAAAAATCCTGCTTGTAGAGTATGAAGATCATCAGAGAAATCATCATCAGATACAAGTTGATCATGATTATAATAATACAGTGGAATACCACTATCCTGTATAACATATACTTCATTTATCATGATTTCACCATGTGTTATTGTAAAATTTTGAATGTCAAAATATAAAAGCTTTGTATCAACAAAAAATATTTCCAAGAATAAGCAAACTGTTTCCAAACTTTTATTATACATAAGATAGATTATACAAATATGTCATATGTTGAGAAAGCCTTTTACAAATATATAAAAAATATTTTCACAAGTGGTTTCAGAGTTCTCTTTAGTAAAAGGTATATTTTCTACACAATTGCATTCTTCTTAATTTCAGTAACTTCAACAATATTCTATCTAATCACTAATCAATTAACAGGATCAGAACCCTACTATACGGAAATGGTAATTGTTGCTGATATCCTGATATTTATTGAATTATCAGTAGCTGTGACCTATATCTTATTTGGAATTTTCTTTGCTCGATATCCTATCAAATATTGGATTGGTCCTGCTCTAATTACAGCAGCTGGTGGAACTGTTTTGCTTTATTTTCTCCCCCTCGTTTCACCATATGTTACATCAATTGGTTATCTAGGATGGATCCTTATTTCAATCTTTTTAACATTCTCTGTTTCAAGAAATTTCTGGGGAAACAAAGTACTTGGAAGTATAATGTTTCTTGGAAAACAAGCACATGAAGGTACAATAATCTTCAGTCTTGTAGTCTTTGTTCTTTCCATTGTAAATGCTGCAATGGGAGGATATCTACTTTATTATTCAATTTTTGTTGACTTTCAGATATTTTTACTCGTATCTGCTTGTTTTGTGATAGTCGCAGCCATATTAACTAACATAATCATCTTTGTCTTGGGAAAACGAGATGATGTGTTCTATACAATATTAGCATTCTTCTATGTCTTTTCTTCATTTACTTTATGGAAACTTACCATTTATACCGCAACAGGAAATGCGCCAAATGACAATATAGGAAGTATTCTAACTGCATTGTTTCTGATATTCTATACAGTTTCTAGATATGCAATAAAGGTCAAAAGGATAGAAAAAGGAATAGAGAAGGAAATCATTTTAGTTGAAGAAGAAATCCCTAAGAGGAAAAGGAAAGGTAAAAACAAAGATGTAACCGAAACAGAAGAAGAAAAACCATGGGCTTTACTCAAAATACCAAGATATATGACTCCTTTGGGGGTTTTGATGTCAGTGATGGGATTAATACTTAGTTATCATGTTACATTCTTACAACTAATTACAGAGAAGGATATTTTCTATGACGTTTTTGGAGAGGTTTTTGATAAAAATGGTTTAGTTTACTTCAAAGATAAAATGGCATTAATTATAATTCCAATTTTGATGATTTTCTTTATATTAAACTACCAATCTTCTGAGAGATTTGTAAATTATGCTTCACCAGTATTATACAGATATGAATTTTTACCACCATTCGATGAATTAATCGAAAGAATCGATAGAATAAAACGAGGAGAAGATTCATGGAAAATTTACGCGAATATGGTATTGAAAGAAGGTGTAAGATTTGGCGTGAAATCTGCTGCAACTAAAGTTTTTATTTCCCCAACGAAAAAAGTAGCTGGAGCAATTGGAGGAGCTTTTTCTAAAACCAAAAGTGGAGTAGGAAAAATCTTCAAAAGAAAAAAAAAGGAAGAAGTGGAAGATTTAGATTTAGAAGAAACTGAAAACTAAATTAAGCCAGATTGACTTCTAATTTCGATAAATATTCTACAAAGAATTTCTTCACTTTCTTTGCTTCACCCTCATAATATTTAAAAGATCCAACTACTTCATGCCCCCCACCTTCGACACCAGCATTAGGTAGCTTCTTTTGCATCAGTTTAACCGCATCTGGGAAATTAATATTAAGGCCTTTTGATCTGAGAATGATGAAATCAGGACCTTCACCTAACGTAACAACAGCTTTATCAGCATTTTCATTACAATAATGATCAAAAATCAAACCTGTTAGTTTTCCAGGATTTGGAAAGGTGAATCTATGAGAAAATAATTCAACATCTATAGTAACCAATAGAACGTTATTTTCGAGTATTTGTTGTTTACTGTTTGGTAAAGTATTTTTGAAAGATTCATCTAACAGTCTTTTGGTTTCATTTCCGATTAGATTATACATGTTTGAATGCCATTCTGGGTCTGTTTCAACACCAAAAAGTATCTTAATTAGATTATAGCCTTCAGAGAAACGAAGTTGATAAACTTCAAAATCTATAGCTAAACCTATTTTCTTTAGGTCATCAACAGAATATCCTTTTTTCTCAGCGAGTTTAATGTAATTCTTAATTTCTTCACCTTCAACTCTATCCATCAGACCTGCAATTGCGGGTAGATGTTGTAACTCTTTGTGGACATCTGGATAAATAATTCTTGCTAATTCAAAGCCAAGCATCCCTGCAGAAAGTTCATAACCTCCACCCACAAAATATGGGTTCACATGAATATCTACTAACTCTTTAATTTCTTCATCTGGAAAATGATGATCAACAACAAGTATCTCCAAACCTAGTGCTTTTATCTGAAGATAAGGAAATAAAGACTCTGTACTTGAACCAAAATCCATACATAGAAATAAAGGTAGTTTATCTCCAAATCTCACCTTATCAGATAAAGCAAAATCCAAATCCTTAGTCACATCAATTGCATCGAAAAATGGAGGTTTGTTAGGAAGTCGTTTCAAACGTATTCTTATTGTATCTGAGTCATACCCTTCTTTACTCATGAGGTTCTGAATTGCATGTTGAACTGCAAAACCTGCAACTGTTCCATCAGCATCAGCATGATTACGAATATAGATAGGTTGTCCTGTAAATACTTCTTTTCTAATTATCTTTGCTACTTCTACTAAATCTGGCTTTAATTATTCGAGCATATCACTTTTAATAGAGAACTTAAAATCTTCAGGAGTTGCTTTCTCATCGAGTGCTTTTTCAATGTCTTCCATAAGTCCAATTGTTTTGGAAGTATCCAACTCCTCCATATCTTTTATTTCTATTTGAAGAATGTCTCTGTGTTTGTTTATTTCACCGAAAACATAAACGACCATATCTTCTGTAATTTCTGGAAAAGCTCTTTCTCCAGGTTTGATAAATGCTGCAGAACTAATGGTTCCAGAAGGATCTATCAAAGTAAATCTTGTTGGTCCAGAAGTTTGAAGTATAGAAACTACTTTAGCATTTAGTGAGATAAATGAGCCTTCCATGCCCTCATTCAAATCCTTAATTTGCAGTTTTCGCACTTTACCTCTTAGAGATTCAATAGTATAATCTTCTAGATGAACAGGAATACCAAAAAGCTTACCTTGATCATTTGTGAAATTAATTTTAACAATAACTTCCTCACCAATATCCCAAGCATAATCTTGGGTAATATCGTTGGTTCGAATTAATACATTGAAGTCTGGACCTATTGAGACAAAAACACCAACTTTCTTAACACTCTCAACTCTTGATAACAGCAGCATATCTTTTCGTACTAATTGTGTATCAATTGGAGGTTTTAGCACATAAACTAGAGGAACCTTTCTATCTTCACATTTTGGACATAAACCAGAAGATGAAGGTTCAGTTAAAATTTTCTTACAAGATGCACAATACCTTACGGTCTTCTTACCATCACAAACCGGGCATTTTTCATGTAGAATTATTTTTCCTTTACCTTCACATTTTTCACAAACATTTCCCTCTTTATCTCCCCCTAGAGAGAATGATGTTTTACCTATCCCGAGACAACTAGGACAAGTCATTTTTTCTTTTATAATATTACCATGGCCTTTACACCTTGGGCATTTTGCGCTCAATATATTACACCTATTTACAATACGAATGAATAAGAAGACATGAATAAAAAAGAATTTTGATAATAGTTTAATCTGGAATAAGAGCTATTTCACTATAATTCAACAATCTAGTAAAAAGAAGATTACCAACTTCTAGCTTTAGTTTATCTGGGTCTTCGGCATATCTTTCGGCAACACTGTAAATTTTCATTGAAAGTTCAGCATCACCAAAAACATAGTGAATATAAAATGCAAGATCTCTTGTTCCTGTAGATTGATCAAAATCTTCGCAAGAACAAACATGTGTTTGTAGAACTTCAGGATCTAAGTTAACTACGCAATCATGTAGTTCTTCTAGAGTTGAACAAGAACACAAAATTCCCTTGGTTTCTGGAGAGATGAACTGGAATCTGGCATTAGGTCCTTCTTCACCACTTGCCATTTTTGCTAATACTTTCAGAGTTGTTAAATCCACATTTACGACCTCAGTAAATTTGTCACATGACCATCATTGGAGTTAAACGCTGCAATAATCTTTTGATATTATGCTCTAGTAATCCTCGGTTTTCTTCTTTTGTGGTTATTATAACAGCATAATAATCATCACCTATTGGTCGAAGATAAATAAAATGATCTTTTTCTTCGATTGTTACACTCATGAGAGTGTATTCTTTCATCAATTGTTGTAACGACTCTTTTGCTAATGAGAGCATTTTCTCACTTAACCATTGAATTACGAGTCTTTCGAATTTCTGTGATGATTCTGCAAGAAGTAATGCATCTTTTGCATATATGATTGAGCATCCTAGAATTCCTTCAGTATTTGCTTCAAACTCGCGCAATGTTTGTTCGATTTTTTGTCCAGATAGACTCATTACATCCACCAATACTTTGGGTAACTACTAGAATTAATAGTATATCAATCTTATCTTTATTCTCGTGGCCACATCAGATAAGAATGAAATAGGTATTTAAACATAAAAGAAAACAAAATTCATCAAATCATCTTCTCAACAAATGCTGATATTCTTCGAAGATGAGGGGCTAAAGATTCCAGTTCCTCTCTGTTTTTACTGAAAACTACTGATTTTGTATTTTGTTCTTTTGAGAGATAGATTAAAACAAAAAAGTTCTCTTCACTTATATCCACCTGTTTTATACTACTCTGAGAATCTTTTTTATCCACTTTAATTTCGGTAGGATTTGAAATAACATACTTAACTAACGGATATATCTTATCAAATGGTTGCCTACTAAAAACAAATGATATCATTTGCTCCTCTTTAGCAACTGCAAAAAGACTAGATATCAATGTTTTATACCCAAGAAAGAAGTTCGTTAAGGTTTTCTTGATAGAATTTAGTTTCTCAGAAGATAATTGTGTATCTTCTGTTAACATTTCAACAAAGAAATCTTCAATTTTTATCTCGGGAATTTGAATTGGTGGTATAGCGGGTAGGTCAACAGGAAAAGCAATTTCTTCCTGAGTTTTATGTTTCTTTTTTCTTATCTCAGCAACTATGCCGAGAGGGATGATTGTTTCTTCTATATCTAGAAGTGATTTGATCTGTCCTATAGCTTTATCATCAGTAAGAATTTCATATCTTAAAGAGATATTCTTCAATAGAACTTGCTCATTCTCTGGAGAGATTTCTTCTTTTGCAATAACAACCAGCATTCTATCATCGTATAATTTCCAGAACAAAAACTTACAACTGCCAAAGTCAATTGATTTAACTTCTTCATGACCGATTGCATATGTATAACTATAGAGGGCAGAAATAAATCCAAATACAAGAACATCATCGATATTCAAAAAATCTCCGAATTTTTCACTATAGAGACTTACTCCTTCTTCAAGGATGTGGATTGAATACAATTCATTTTTGAATCTGGATAAATCAACACTCATTAGTATAAAATATAACTAAGGGTTTTTTACTTTTATTATACTTCTT
Source organism: uncultured archaeon (assembly GCA_964590855.1). Classification (GTDB taxonomy): domain Archaea; phylum Asgardarchaeota; class Heimdallarchaeia; order Heimdallarchaeales; family Heimdallarchaeaceae; genus UBA460. The sequence goes on along the minus strand of CAZPXJ010000017.1, from coordinate 10,276 downwards.
TGTCAGTAAAATCCTCTAACGAAGACTGAGTATAGAACGCTAATCCTATCGATTCAAGATTATTTCGAATAAACTTCTCTGTCGAACTAAATAAATACAAATTCCTTCTCCAAATGTATTCCAAGTCTTTGTTTTCGGGAAAAAGTCTATTCTTACGCCAGTTTTTCCTTCTGTTTTTGTAAATCCCATAATCTTTGGAAAGAACTAGATACCCAATAAAAATATAGGTTTTTGAAACATGATTAAATCCCTTTCTTTTCAATTCTCTCTCAATAAGAAGTTGAAGATATTCGTGCAATTGTTCCAGAAATTTATCTTCGGTACTTGCAGTAACTTTCTCATAATGTTTGAACTCAAAAACCAAATAATAAGTCTTATTCTGATATTTGCGCTTAGCCAGAATATCAAATCGCTTATTAGAAATGGATCGTTCTTCCCAAATATCGAAACTGTTGTTTTTCAAAAAGGATGCTATTTTAAGTTGGACTTTCCGCCAATATTGGGGTTGTTCTTCATCTGAGGAGCTCATATCGAATTTTCCCATTCTTCGAATTTTGCAGCTGTTTTATAATCTTTATTTTTCATGGAAATATCTTTAGCTTTCAGGTAACATTCTTTTGCTTCTTTTTTCAATTTAAGTTCTTCATATAATATACCAAGATTAGCCCAAGAAATCGCTTTATCAGGTTCAATATCAATGGCAGTTTGATAGGATTCAATAGCTTCATCGTATCTCTTCATTTCCTTGAGTACATTTCCTAAATTGTTCAATGCTGCATGATCACTTGGATTCAATTCCAATACTTTACGATAGGTTTCTTCTGCTTTTTTGAATAGTGATAATTCTTGATAAGCTAAACCTAGATTGAATTGGATTCGAGAATCATTAGGGTCGAATGAAATTACTTTGCGAAATGCCTCACTTGCGCCTAAGTAATCTTTGGCTCTCATCAGTAAATCTCCGATTTTGTTCCAGAGAGTTGTTTCATCCCAAGGTAAGTAAGAGGAAACCATTTTTAGAATCCTTACCAATCTTTTATCGTCATGTAAAACTGTAAGTATAGAAGTTATTTTCTGTAAGTATTTTTGAACAGATTTACCAGTCATCAGCAATTCTTCATAAGTTCCAATAGCTTCATCGATGCGCCCCATACGTTCATAGACTAGAGCTAGATTTTCTAGAATCTGAACATTCTCAGGGAACTTTGATATTCCAATTTGCAAAACCTCTAAAGCATTTTCAAACCGTTTCTTACTTATTAATCCTTCAACAAAACTCAGTATTGCCTCAGCCGAAGACATCAGTTGTGCTTGTTTAATAAAATAATCATATTCATTCAAAGATTCAATTGTAGAAAAAGCTCTTCCTATTAAACTCCAGCTTTCTAAACATGTTGAATCAAGAGTTAAAGCTGTTTTTAAGGCTTTTATAGCTTGCTCATTTTTACGTTGGAATAAGAAACAATCTGCGAGTTCATTCCAATATTCAGGGATATCATTTTTTATTTGAATAGCCTTCTTGAAATATTCTTCAGCAATCATATAATGCTGTCCTACCAACGCCGCTTTTCCAGTAAAGAAAAGGAGAACATGACTATCAGGTTGTTTGAGAACTACACTAGAGAATAAAATGAAAGCTTCATCTGTATTCCCATTTGCTAAAGATTCTTGACCATTTACGAAATCTTTGTTTGTATAAAGATCACGTAACTCTTGTTCAAAGTTGTGACGTAAATCAGAAGATAGCTGAGCACGACGACCTAGAGAACTGAGAGAAGTATGTAATGGATACGCAGTAGAGATGTTCAAGATTCTATAAGCATTTGCTGTCGAATCCTTTTTCTCATTGTTTGCATGTTCAAGAAAATCAGGTGGAAGATGAAGATAGCATTCCATTGCTTTATCATGCTTACCTTGATGAATATATATTGACATCAAATTTGCCCAAGCAAAACGATTTTCTGGATCATAGTTTGTAAGATAATCATAAATCTTTATAGCTAGGTCATACTCTTTCAGTTCAGATAGAAGATTAGCTAGTATTAAAATTTCATTCTCTTTTTCAAAGGGTAGCTTCGAGATTTCGTTTTCAATTTTAATTTTAATCTTTTCAAAATTATCAGTGAATTCTCTGAGGAATTTATCATTTTTAAACTCAAAAAGGTTGAAGCTAATCTCACCAGGAGGGTAACTGGCATATATTTTATCTGTAGAATGTATAATTTCGGAAGCTATAGTCTCCAATAGAACAGTTGTATTTTCCAACAATTCATCCATATTTCTAATATTCTCTTGAGTCATAGCTTTCCAACCAGACCTTAGAACCTACCCCAGTTCAATTTCCTCCAAGAGGTTGCCTTGACGACTATAGCTACTTAAAGTAGCCCTCCTTTGTGTTTTATTAAACATTACTAGCCTTTTTATCAGTCTAGTTTAAAGCTGTTCCAAAATAATATGCACAAAGTTACTTAAATAATTAATGTTTTATAAAAATAAAATTTCAAAAATCTCGTAATTTGGAGCTTAAAATTAAAGGTCTAATTTGCAATATACTCCCTTAACAAAGCTTATAATACCACATATCAACAATGCAAAGAAGCTTATGTCTAGTCAACCTTTTAAAGGGGAAGAAAATGAGTATTCTTTCTGCCCAATTTGCGGTAAAATCCTGCCTAATGGTCCAGGGGAACAAGTTTGTTCTAAATGTAAAAAGAGAGTAAGTAGATCCAAAAAGGTATGGTCAACATCTTCACAAAAATCTTCTAAAACAATAGACCCAAGAGTCAAAGAAGAAAGGTCTGGTTTGAAGAGTTGGGAAAGCTTCTTTCCATATTTAACAATAAGGCCATTACAAAAAACAATAATGGAAACTATTACTAATGAAGGCAAGAGAGACAAGCATTTTATCATCCAAGCAGCAAATGGTGTTGGGAAAACTATTTCAGTCTTGGCTTCGGTTTTACCCATCAGTTTTGAAAAGAATAAAACAGTGATTTATTGTTGTCGAACCCATCAGCAGATGAGTAGGGTTATTGAAGAACTGAAGATGATAAAACAATTGAAACCTGTCTCTGGTATAGCTTTGAGAGGAAGAAAGGATCTATGCTTACATCCTATAATCCAGAAATTTGCGGTTGATCCTGCAAACGCAGCAGATATTTGCAGATATTTGAAGAAAGAAGGTAAATGTAAGTATTTCGTCAATATGGGAAAAAAGCCCAAACAGGATAAGATGAAAGAGATAACTAAAAATCAAATTCTAGATAGTCTGGAGATTCTTGAAATTGGAAAATCACTTGATATGTGTCCCTTTGAAATATCAAAGAGAGTCATATCCAACTCAAAGGTAATTGCTGCTAGTTATCAATACATGTTCAATCCAGGGATAAGAGATACTCTTTTTCAAAGCCTTGATAAGGGATTAGACGATATAATTCTAATCATTGATGAAGCTCATAATTTACCTTCAACAGCTGTTGACATTAGCAGTAGTACTCTTTCTAGTTATTCCATAGAACATGCTCAATCAGAAGCAATGAAGCATAAAACCGGAGAAATTTATGATCTTCTTGAAGCCTTGTCAGCAGTATTGACGGAGGATACAAAAGACCTGAACGTTGGTGAAGAAGTCAGAATAGATCCCATTGAATTTCTTGAGAGAGTAGAAAAACGGTCAATGCAGCAAATTGATGACAAACTCATTCAAGCACTAGAACGATTGGGGGATTTTGTTAAAGAACTTCAAACACAACAAAATAAAACACCACTTTCTTATACCTCAGCTGTTGGTAAGCATCTTGAACAATTATTAGAAAACAAAGGGAAGAAGAGCTATGCTTTCTTCCAAACAAAAACAAGAACGAAGAGCGGAGAAACAAGCTCTAAACTAATTTCACTTTCACTTGACCCAAGAACAATAACGAAAGAGATTTTCAACAAAGCGTACTTTACAGTATCACTTTCTGGTACATTAGACCCATTTGATGCCTACATCTCCCTAGTAGGTGTTCCTGAATCAAATATTGTTACACTTAATTTACCTTCACCGTATGAGAAAGAAAACCATGTTACACTCGTTATTGATAAAATTTCATCAAAAATGGAAGATAGGATACCAGCAACATTTCTAAAAATGGTTGAAGTAATTAGTTCAGTTGTATATTCAACACCAAAAAATACAGGTATTTTCTGTGCGAGTTATTCAATTATGAAAAGTATTCTAGACACTGGACTTGAAAGAAGTTTATCAAAACCACTCTACATTGCTCATCAAGGAATGTCTTCTTTAGATAACGACAAATTACTTGATGAATTTAAAAATGAATCCAGAAAAAATGGTGCAGTATTAATCTCAGTTCTTGGGGGGAGATCATCAGAGGGAAGCGATTATCCAGGAGCTGAAATGCAAAGTGTAGTTGTTGTAGGAATACCTTATGCAAAGCCAAGTCCAACTATTAATGCCACAATAGAATATTTAGAGGACCAATTTCCAACCAAAGGAAGAGAGTTTGGCTACAATATTCCAGCTTTAACAAGAGCCTCACAAGCAGCAGGAAGACCTATAAGAAGTCTAGAAGATTATGCAGTAATAGTATTACTTGATTATCGGTTTATTAGACATTATTATAAAAAATACCTACCTAACTGGTTAAAGGAAAATCTGCATCTAGTACAAGCTGAGTCGAGTGTAATCGAGCAAAGAATAGAAAAATTTTACAATTTTCATCAAAGATAATGTCCTTTTTAGCACTTGAGAAACAATTTTATTCATCTTTAGATTCTTTATCATATGAAAGTAATTTTCGAACCAGTTGATAAACAACAAATCTTGAGCCAATTCCAAGAAATTGCACCAAAGTATAATGCCCAAGTAAGGCAACACGATACAGGAGATGGCCACATAATTTTCGTCAAATCGCGTATTAAAATCTCAGAGAAAGTTAGAAACAATGTTTACTCAATTCACGTATGGGGCGCAAATAATGAAGATCTAAATTTTCTAAAACAATTCTGGGGAGAACCATCCAAAGTAATGGAAGAGAAGTTGACACCAATAGAATTTGCTAATGAGATAGCAGATATACCAGCAACAGAAACTCTAACTAAAAAAGAAATAATGGAAACAATAAAAATTACAGAAGAAGAATATGATCAATTTGTAAGGTTTATCCAACGAACAGCTCGAAGACCTAATGCTTCGCATGAAATGAAAAAAGCTTTTGAATTACTAAAGAAGGTAAGTTGAATTTTCTTTCATTTTTTTTGTGTGGTCGATACATATTTATTAAGGAATAATATGTATGTATACTTATGCTAAGAAAAAAACATTTTAGTTTATTAGTCATTTTGTCGCTTCTTTTGCCAGTATTTTCTAGCATCACAACAGAAAATCAGGTATCTTCTAGTAGTCAAATTACTATCGGAATAGATGAGTTTGAGACAAATGCAATAATAACACAGACTTTTACAGGTACAACAAACATAACAGCTTTTGTTGGTCCTGATAATGCATATGAGATTGTTTTAAGTTCAATAAAGAATGCACAAACATCATTCTATTTAGAAGTCTATACACTTTCAAGTGAACCTCTTGTTAGTGAACTTATCAGAGCTCACAACAGAGGAGTTGATGTTGTAGTTCAACTATCTGATGACCGTGTAAATAGTTATGAAGATGATTACACAGAAGAAGCAGCTTGGAGATTAAATAATGCAGGTGTAGATGTATACTGGACAAGCAGTACATTTACTTTTACCCATGCCAAATTCTGGATTGTAGATAGCCAACAAGCTTTCGTTTATTCAGGAAATTGGGCTCCTTCAAGTATTCCTCAATACGAAGGTGCAAGAACAAACAGAGAAATGGGTTTCATCTTTAATGATGCTTCTATTGCAACTTATTATGAAAACGTGTTCTTTGATGATGGAGCAATTTCTACAGCCTATTCAATTATCGCTCATACAGGTTCATTACAAGCCAATGAAACAACAGGTACATATGAACATCCATTTGACTATTCTACATTTGTTGAATATGCTGAAGTAACACCAATTTTTGCACCAGATAATGCTTATGACCTTCTATCCAACCTTGTTCAATCTGCAACTACAAGTTTAGATCTAGAATTACAGTACATGAAGTTTGATTGTGATTTGCTTAATGATGTAATTGATGCAGCGCTTAGAGGTGTTGTTGTGAGAGTACTCATCCCTGAACCTGGTGATGCAAATGAGAATGTTACTGAAGTACTAATTAATAACGGTGCTCAAGTTAGATTCTTCAAAGGACTAGGTCACAACCATAACAAGTATGTGTCAGTAGATGGTGAAACTGTTCAGATTTCAAGTATTAACTGGTCAAATAACTCTATAGAAAATAATAGAGAAGCTGGAGCAATTGTAAAGAATTCCAATATTGCTGCTTTTCTCAAAACTGTTTTTGATTATGATTGGGCCAATAGCGAAGTACCAGTAGGATTTGCTGCACCTGTAGCACTTGTATCACCACAAGTAGGTGGTATAGCTTCAGGAGACTTTAACTTCCAAGCTTCATTTGCAGTAAATACATATACTGAAGGAGAACTATTCATAGATGGTACATCTAAACACATATGGTCAGCTCCTGATGGAATAGTTGGTATCAGTATTAATACTAATTCCTACTCTGATGGTATTCATACAGTCAAAATTGTTGGAACACCTACAGTAGGAGACCCAATTGAAGTAGAATCAAAAATAAATATCATTAACGAAGCAGAATGGAATCTTCTTATTACTGAAGTTAGATATGATGCAGTTGTAGAACCAAATGACGAGTTTGTTGAAGTCTATAACGCATTTGGTTTTGCTATATATCTTGAAGGATGGCAATTAACAGATAATGAAGGAAAATACAATATGCCTGTTGATGCTCAAATTAATTCAGAACAAGTATTGATATTCTGTTCTGATAATACTGCATATCAGACTGCAATGAGTGATTTAGGCGTAACGGCTCCAGAAGCTGATTATGGCTTAGGAGACATCCAATTAGCAAACTCTGGTGATGAGATAATTCTCAAAGATCCATCAGGAACAATCAAAGATGGTGTTGCTTGGGGATCAGGAAGCGTATCTGGTGTTACCACATGGAGCGGAGCAGATACAGATGAAGAACAAACCCTTCAACGAGAGTATGGAAACGTTGATACAGATAATTGTAATAATGATTTTATCATTGCAGATCCAACTCCTGGAGAAATTCCAGATATAACTCCTGAATATCTACCTCTAATTGCATTACCTATACTAAGTGTTGCAGCTTTAGTAGTTATTTTCATAAGAAAAAGAAAATAACTTCTTTTCTTCCTTTTTTTTGTATTTTTATATTGAAAAATCCATTTTAGTACAATGACCCTTGCTAATCAAGTTGTTTATTTCTCAGAAAGAGAGCAGACATTTGATTCCATTATTCTCTATATGGATTTAGATGCATTTTTTGCATCTGTTGAAATTAGAGAAAATCCTAAATTAGCAGATAAACCAATTGTTGTAGGAGGAAATCCAAAAACAAAACGTGGGGTTGTGAGTACTTGTAACTATGAAGCAAGAAAATATGGTATTCATTCTGGAATGCCTATTAATCAAGCATTACAATTATGCCCTCATCTAACAATGGTCAGAGGATCTTTCCAACTTTATGGAGAAGTTTCGAAGAGAATTATGAAAATCCTATCGCATTATTCTCCAACAATGAAAGTAGCAGGTAACGATGAAGCTTATCTTGATTTAACAGATGTAGTGTCTGATTATGAAGAAGCAAAAAGATTAGCAACTGAATTAAAAGATGACATTTATGCAAGTGAGGAACTAACTTGTTCTATCGGTGTTGCACCAAATAGAATTTTAGCAAAAATAGCTTCAGATTCAGATAAACCAGATGGATTGGTTATCGTAAAACCATTAGAAATTGCAGAATTTCTTGCGCCTCAAAAAATCACAATAATACCAGGAGTAGGAAAGAAAAGTTCAGTAATTTTTGGTAACGAAAACATCAAATTATGTGGGGATCTTGCAAAACTCCCACATCAACTTGCATATCAGAAATTTGGTAAATATGGCTTAAAAACCTGGAAACTAGTAAATGGCTATAATACCGAAAAAACTGAAGAAAAGTTTGTTAATCACGAAAGAAAGTCAATCAGTGAAGAACGGACCTTTTTTGAAAGATATAATTCATGGGAAGAAATTTGGATAAGAATTGACTCCTCCATTGATGCAATTGTATCTAGACTTACAGTAAAGAAGATGAGTTTTAGAACAATAACTCTAAAGATTCGATTCAAGAATTTTGAAACTTATACAAGATCACATTCTCTAACTAGTTACAATACTTCACCTAAACATGTTAGAATTGTGGTTAAGAAACTTTTAGAAGAATTTGAGACTAAGAAATCTGAAGACATAAGATTAGTTGGGGTTAAAATATCGAATTTAATGCAAATAGATGATAGTCAGAAAACTTTATCACAATTTTTTAATAATATGGGTTCAGTTGGTAAATGAGAAAAGGAACTGGTTATGTCTAGCGAAATTCCAGATTGGTTTGTACTAAAAGATCCAGGTGATACTACAGTAGATGCTGCAAGTTGGAACAGGTATGCAAATACAAGATTACAACGCTTCATAGATGAAGACTTGTGGAGTATTTCAAAACCCTCTTGGATGGATGATGCTGAGTGGTATCAGACTAAAGTAGAAGAGATGGGTGGTCATTTGTTACTTCGGTTAGCAGTATCAAAAGATCCTAGATTAACTTCTTGGTTAGTAGAAGTTGAAGGAGATCTTTTTGAATTTCGATTTATGAGTAGTCCAAGTTTTGAGCAAAAAATCAGAATAATGAAAGAACTTTATGACGAAGAAAATGTTAAGACAATCCAAGAGCTTGACAAACTTTACAATATCAACTTGTACAAGCATTTTAGTTTAGCAGATGTTCCTGTAAGGTCTAAAGGAACAACTAGAAGCAAATTTGGTTCGATGGTAAAAGACTTAGATCGCCGAATTGCAGTCAAATTTTATAAAATTCCTTCTGTAGTTTCTGCTAAAAAAGTTTTACTTTACAAAGGATGGGGAATTGTAAGATTAGCTGACATCAGGTTAGCTGTAAAGAGAGAATTTGAGAAACAATTAAAGATTGTAATTGAAAGATCAAAAGAGATTGTAGAATCGAATAAGAGTCTAGATGAAACAGTCAAACCAATCAGAGAAAAAATCACAGAAATTGCTAGAGAAACGAAATTAACTGGCGATCTATCAAGTTTGGGAATTGGAGATGGAGAAGATATTTTTTCAAAACCTGAGCTATTCCCACCATGTATCTTAGAATTAATAGGTATTCTGAAATCTAAAGGCCATTTATCTCATGTTGAAAATTGGCAACTAGGTACGTTTCTAAAAAAGGCAGGAATGTCTATTGAAGATCAACAACGATTCTGGTACAATAACTCTGTAGATAATGTAGGTACGTCTTTTGATGAGTTTGTTCGTCGAATTGGTTACCAAATAAAACATATTTATGGGGAAGTAGGTGGGGGGATCGATTATAGCCCTCCAAGTTGTAAAACATGTATCAACGGGTATTTTTGTTACTGGGCTCACAAGAAATTAGAAGACATCTCTGAAGACATCAAAGTTCGAATGAAAGATAGAAATCAAAATGCAGTTGAACAAGCAATTGAGGATATTTCAAAATTGATTATCAACCAAAGATTTCAAGCTGCTTGTGGGAGATATTTCAGACTACTCACTGGATGGGAAAAACGAAGTATTGCACACATGTTAAGTTACACAACTCAAGCTTACAAGAGGTTTTCACCAAAGAAAGAACAGAACACAGAAGAGGATAAAAAGGAGGATAAAAAGGATGAGTGAGAAGTTAACTGACGAAATCTTAGCGAAATATTATGAAGAAAGATTTCCAATGGATTATTTCATGTCATTCATAGGTCTTTCAAATTTTCAAAACAGAGAGTTTGGTTTTGTTGTAGGTGAAAATAGGTTTGTAAGAAATATCTCTTTTTCAAATACTGATAAATTGAAGGAATTCATGGTTCAGAATAGTGTAAAACATGCCTATGTTGGTGCTGTTTATGATAAACCACCTTCAAACAAAAACCCCATTCAAAAGATAAAATGGGTCTCAAGGGAGTTTATCTACGATATTGACATTGACGAATATGACTTAGTCCGAACATGTGGGTGTCATGGTGATGTTTATTGCAAGGATTGTTGGTCG
>CAZPXJ010000016.1:0-35387 GCA_964590855.1 uncultured archaeon | reverse complement strand
TGTTGAGAATCAGCTTACCTCGAACAATCATAAATCAGACAGGGGTAACCAAATCATTTTCTCAACAAAATAGCAATCTTACAAAATTAAAATAATCTTTCTGTTTGTTACTCTTCTATTCTGTTATATTCTGATTTTAACATTCCGTAGTAAAATAGTCCGAAACGTTTTCCTTTATCAACACTACATTCTCTTAAGTGACCTTCTTTAAGGAAATTTAATCTTTCAGCTAATTTATAGCTTCTTTCATTGTAATCTCTTGTAATAAGGATGATTTTGTGAGCTTTTAATTCATCAAAAATGAAATCCATAGACCTTTTAACAGCTTCAGTTGCCAAACCTCTTCTTGTAAATCCTTGATCAAGATAATACCCTATTTCAATTGCACGAGCTTCCCAGCTTTTAGGTTCAATCCACATGTTTCCGATAAAAGTATCAGTTTCTTTAAGCCACATGCCCATTACAAATCGATTTCGAAGAGTGAAATCAGCTGATAATTCCCTCAGACGAATCTCAGCATCCTCTATAGATTGAACCTCTGTTGTCTCATCTAAAGTCTCATCAAGAAACTCGCGATTATCATTTCGGTTCAATAGATCAAATAATCCTTTTCCATCTCCTTTCTCAAATTTCCTAATTACAAGTCTTTCAGTCTCTATTTGAGTAGACAAATTGAGTAACTCCTTTAATCTGTCTTTCTTCTTGTTATCACTCATTTTTCATTATCTCACATATTATTTAGAATCTTAGTAATATTAAGATAATCATCAGTATTCAATCTCTGTGCTTGTAATATGTTTACATCCTTTAAGACCTGGAAAGGGATGTCTTTCCCAAAATTATTTGAGCGGAAACTATATGATTAACTTTAGTTTTAATTCAATTGAGAAATATGGAAAAATCGAGCATGAAGTTTTTTGTAGAAAAAGTTCCTATATTGAAAAAGCCGTTATTTGCTATTTTAACAACTCTTTACTCATTAGGATTAATAGTATTACTAGTACTTTTCTTCTACTTCATCAATAGAATTGATTGGTGGGGACCATTAGTATCTCAAGGAATAATCAGCGTAGTTGTGACATTAATTGGACTGATTCATTTTGTATTTACTTCTAAATTTAGAAAGAAATATGGAGATCTTGCTTATCAGAAATTCTTCTATATCTTTATGCTACCCTATTTGTTCACTTGGTATGCATGTTTCTTTCACCCAGCTTTCATTCAGTGGGGTGATAAACTTCTTCCACTTTGGGCACAAGTTGTACTCTCTGCTTTTTGCATACTTGTGATGATCTTGACTAATTTACAGATTGAACAAGCAGGATTCTCAGTAGTAACCCATGGTATGGATGTTTTTTCTGTATTTCCAGAAGAAACAACAATTGTTAGGGGAAAAATCTATTCCTTTATCAGACATCCACTACATTTCTCCTTATTAATGGGCGGATTTGCTATGGGATTCATAAGCAATACTTGGATAGGTTTGGTAATATCGACCTTTCAATTAATTCCCAGTATTGTTATAGGTTTGAGAGAAGACAGAGAATTAATCGCTCGTAGTGGAGACGATCATAAAAAGTACATTAAGCAAACAGCACTTCTATTCCCAGTCAGGAAATTACTAGGCTTTCTTAAACTACTTTTTTTTGGGAAATGAAAGAAGGGTACCTTATTGTAAGGTCACCTTTACTTTCTAAAAACCCATTATTCAATAAGGGAGACAATACAAGAAGGGTGGTAAACTTCCTTCTATGCAAACCCTCTGTTTCTGTTAAAAACTAAACTCTTTACAGTTACTGGGAAAGCTTGACCCGAATAAAGTGGTGCTCCTATATCTATCCAATCTCCTTCTTCTAATTCTAATTCATCCATACAAATCAAATTGTTTTTTAACGATGTATCTCTTCGAAGAGCAATGCCTACAGATCCACCCATGTCTTGATCAAATATTAGTATCACCATTCTGTTATTAGCAATAGAATTTGGTAGAGATTCTTCAATAGCCTTAGCAAAATCTGTCAGATAGAAATTGTTCCTGTAGATAGGATCCTTGAAGTATAAGGCAACTAAATCTTCACCTTCTTTCATATCGAATCTTCTGAAAGCATTTTCTATTTCTTTCTTAAGCTTCTCTGCACTATAGTCCTCCTTTTTCATATTAACTTTAATAACAGGAATATTTTCCAGAGGGAAAATAATACTTTTATCAAAATAACAAGTAGAACCAGATACAGAAAGTGAAAAAGAACCAGCTCCAATAACTGTAGCTCTAATTTTATTTTTGGGTTCCAAAATTAGTAGTTTGTGTTTTTTCACTAAGGTTTTTATTTCGTCAGCAAGATATACACCTATGTCTTCATATGTGTCTTTCGTTCCATAAATAAATTCAGCAACCCCTCCAGAGAACGAGTAACCATCAATTGGAATTGAAAAATCTAAATCCTCTGTCATCATAAGATATTTGGCTATTTTGCTTTTTGCTGGTCCTTTCATTACTTCAACCAATGCTTTTGCATATTCTTGAGCTACTAATTTGGCATCCTTCTCGGGGATTATATCTCCTATTTTGTAGTCTAGACCTAGTTCCTTGAACACAAACTCCGTAGGCGGATCTATTCTCCAAATTTTGAAATCCTTGTCTATCCCTAATAATCTTCCCCCAACATTGATACATGATGTACTTGTTACTTGCCCTTTAGATGCAATAGCAAGGTTACTAGTTCCCCCTCCAACGTCTATGTTCATAACTGTGTTCTCCTTCTCTGCGGTCTGATCAACAATACCGCTTCCCATAGCTCCAAGAATCGATTCGAAATTGGGTCCAGCAGCTGCACTGACAAATTTACCAGATGATGAGGATAATCTTCTAACGATTTCCTCTGCGTTTTGTTTTTTAGCTGTTTCACCTGTAACTATGACCGCTCCTGTATCTACCATCTCCGTAGTAATTCCAGCTTTCTTGTATTCTTCTTCAAAGAATTCCACAACAGCGTCGATATCTATAGTAAAGCGATCTATTAGCGGAGTGTCAATTATATTGCCTTCATAGATTAATTTGCGATTAATAAGATGAAAACGGTTAGACATATTCATGAAACTCTGTTCTCTTCTTAGAGTTAAACCTGAAAAAACAAGATGTGAAGTAGAAGAACCAACATCAATACCAACACTAAGAACATTCAAGTACTCACCAATATCGTCATTTGCTTGCGAAAGAATTTCAGGAAAGATTTCAGCAAGTTTGAATTTACTTTGTTGTATTTTTTTAATTTCTTCACCAGAGTACCCCATTAGTTCTCTTGCTGATTTAATTTTAAGCTTCAGTTTATCTTTTTTCAATTCAAAAGAATCTTTTGTTACGTTTACAACTCTTATCTCTAACTCCTTATTATGGTGTTTAGGTAACTCTATTATCTCATCTGAATTGAGCAGCTGTTCCTTCAGATTTTTTGGAATGTCTAAGAATTCTTTACAAACTGTACAAAAGAATTTGATGGTAGTTGATTTATCACTACCTGGCATTAACGGACCATCTTCAGAGGGGCGGCGGATTTTGTTATCTACTTTTCTTTGTATACCAGCTAGTGTAATATCAAACATTTCTGCCATTCTATGGCATAAATTATCAAATATTTGACCCGGTTCTATTATTGCTTCAAGTGCTGGTCTAAATTCAGAAATTAGTCGATAAAACTGCAAGAGTTCTGTATTATCCTCTTCTTCATGTTGTTTACTCAATTCGTTGTATTTGTTTTCGAATATATCTTTCAACTCTTCTGCGTTCTCTTTATTGTATTTATCCAAAAATGTATGAACAATTCCAATAATGTACCATTTCTGAGATGCAATATCAACCTTAATGTTTAATTCATCAGCTGCTTCTTCCGACATATACAAAAAAAGAAAGCATTAGATATAAATACATTTTTATAATGAAATAATACAATAATGTATTATGAATGGATCTAAGAATCGAAGAACTATGATGGAAAGAGCTAAAGCAATTTTCGATTTTATAGAATATTTGGATGAACCTTTTGCAAAATCACAACTCCAAGAGATAGGACTAAATCCAACAACAGCTGATAAATGGTTAGACTTGATTGTTTTTATTCAAAAACAACCTAGAATTAGATTAATTAAAACAAGAAGAACTACAATAATAGAGAAACATGAACAGAAGTTCCATACAATGAGTAGAGAGATTTTTATGGATACAAATAGAACCTATGAAGAACGATTTAATGCTTTGCGAGATTATTTTAATGCTCTCATAACCTCAGAAAGATTAAGAGATCAAGTTGAAATGCCTACTACTACCACTTACTATACTGACCTAGAAGAAAAGAGACAAGAAAAATTAAGAAGATTAAAAGAATTAGAAAAATAATTATGTCTTTCTATATGGTGATTTATTTTCGAATATATTCTGAACTAGTGGACTCACAAGACAAATTAAAGGTTTTAATTTTTTATATGGCTTGAGAAAAATCTTCATTGCTTCATCGAAGGAATGATTTTGGAATTTTAATAATTTTTGGCTCTCTGAAGTATCTATCCAATCTAAGAAGTAATCTTTGGTTGAGTAGCAATTTTCATCCAGCTTTCCAATACCCATGATCTCAAAGAGATCTTGAGTTAAATTCCGTGCAAAGCGCTGATAATCTTTTCCTCCGCCTATATTGAGGATTTTTCCATTTAATATGTTCCCCTCCGCCATAAGTTCAGCAGCATTAGCTATTGCAACTGCAAGATCTAAATCTAAAACCATCTCTACTCGATTATCAAGAGGCATTTCGAACGCTTCTGACATTGCATTAAGAGAACCTCTAACAAAAGTGGTCAATACTGCACTAAAACGACAGATACAATATGGGAGACCTGATTGTTGTAGTAACTTTTCTGCCTCAACCTTAGATTGTGTATAATTGCTTTGTGGATTGGGAGTAGCATAGGCACTAATTGGTGGTTTTTGATCTTGAGTTGGTCCCATTATAGTTGTGGAACTTGTGAAAATAATAGGTGGTTTTTTTATGCTAAGGCGAGTTTCTTCAAGTAAATTCTTAGTTCCTTCAACATTCACCTTCTGGCAGAGTTCCTTGTTTGACTCACTTAGTGGTGGAATAATACCTGCTAAATGAAGAATAATATCAACATTTTCAAGTGCAGCCTTTATTGAAGCAAGATCTAATAAATTTCCCCAACAGACTTCGATTTTTTTTCCATACTTCTTTGCCTGTTTTAGAGTTTTCTTGTTTTCTAACTCAAACACGCGAACTTTATGTGACCGCTGTAATAATTCATAAATTATCGCATGTCCAACATTTCCAAATCCACCAGAAACTAGAACTAACATGAGTAATTTATTCCTTAAACAATTAAAATTCAGATATCAAGGCAACAACATCTGGACCTGTATGAGCAGATATAGTGACTCCTGTACATTTTATTGTTATTTTACAATTCTTGAAATGTTTTTTTAGTTGTTTTTCCATTCTTCCTGCGTAGTCTTCATTGTTCCCATGTATTATTACTGCTTGTTTTGGAAATCGTGTAAAACCTTCCGAGGTTAATTCAAGGATTTTAAGAATACCTTCATCTGTTTCAGTTGCTGAAGCTGCTACGTCGTTTTTACCTTCTTCGTTAACAACTGTAATAGGTCTCTTCCTTAACAAAGTTCCAAGAATGTACTTTGTAACTGAAATTCTACCACCTTTACGTAAGTACTTCAATGAAGGAAACAGTATGTAGATTTTGAAATTTTTTACATGCTGTCTTAATTTTTTAGCTATTTCCTCTCCATTTAGACCTTGTTTTTGTAATTTCAATCCTTCTTCTATTAATAGTACTTCAGCATATGAAGCGTTTAATGAATCAACAAGATGAACTTTGATATCCTTATTCTTCTTCTTGAGCATATTAGCAGCTAAACGTGCACTGTTGATTGTTCCGCTTAGACCAGAACTTAAAGTGCTAACGATTATTTCATCAACTCCTTCCTGTGCTAGTTCTTCATAAGCAACAAAAAAATCATGAGGAGTTGGTTGAGCGGTTTTAGCTAAGAAATTATCTACAGTTTTATATTTCTTATAGTAGTCATCAAGATTAAAACTTCTATCTTCTTTATGAGCAATATCAGGGGCGTCGCTAAAGGTTATACTCAAAGGAACAACTTTAACACCTATTTTTTCAGCATAATCAGGATCTATATCTGAACCGCTGTCTGTAACAAAACCTAGTTTCATATGTTTTAATTTGATTTTTGATTTATAAAAACTTCTCTGAAACTTGCTAGTTCAAGTAAACTTATTAAATCGCAGTTTCTTCCTAAATTGATTGACTATGGTATACTCTCTTTCTCACTTTGATGAAATTCAAAAGATACCCGAAGAAGTTAAACAGCATCTAGACCAGCATCCAGCTATCAATTTTGAAATAATAAGTATTTTAGAGAAGTTAAGTGACGATTCAAAAGCTTTTGGTGAGACTCTGGAATGTATAGTTGTTTCAGAAGCAGAAAAAATTCAAGTAATTACTTGTAGAATCAGGTCTTACAATCTTCTAATCTCTCATTCACTGAGTACTGAGTCGATATCTCCTCTTGTTGAGTATTTTCAAGAAAAAAATATCTCTTTACCTGGAATTTATGGTCCAGCTGAAGAAGTAAAGGAATTTACTGATGTATGGAAGAACCTATCGGGAGAAGATTTCAAAACATCAGATGAATTTCTACAGTATTCAATGAGTAAAAAAAGAATATCTGCAAAACTTATAGGAGATATTTCAATTGCTAACATAGAACAAAAAAAACTTTTGAAAGGATGGACTGAGGCAAGTATCAGTGAGATTATACCTGGTTCAACTACTGAATTTATTGGATCTTGCACAGATTCTTTCCTTAAATTACTAGAAAAAAACAAAGTATTCATCTTGAAAATAGAGAATATACCAGTATCTATGGCAGCAATTTCAGGTCAAACGAAAACCATGCAAGCAGTTATTGATGTATATACACCACCTGAACATCGTGGGAAAGGATATGCAACAGAATTATGCATATTTCTATGTAATTATATTTTGGATGATTGTAAAAATACACCTATCTTGTGGGTAAAGGCTACAAACCATGCAGCTATCCACATTTATGAGAAAATAGGATTTGAGAAAGTAGCAAAAATGGAATTAAGTCTAAAATAAAATTAAGAAAGGAGATTTAAACCTCATTTCCTATTAAACATCAATAGCAGTATTGTGATTTGATTTGTCAATTAACCTGTCCAAATATGATCTTAGTTAAAGTAATTCTTCCAATTTTTTCTTTTTCACTTTTTCATTATAGAAAAGAAAAGGAACTAGTTCTATTTTTGCAAGGGATTCCTCAGACATTGTTCCCATGCTGAATTTCCTGAGGCATTAATTTATCTGATTTTTACCTGTACTATCTGATAGAGAACCCCAAAGTCTTTCATGCAACTCTAATAATCCTTGCTTCAATAATATAGCTTCTGCGACTGATATCTCTACCATTTTAATCACCCTTTGATAGTTCCCACTTGCCACCAAACGACGTAGAAAGTAAGCTGAAACCGCAGAACGACTCACATGTCACCCGAAGGCTATTGTTTAGAATTCTGTGAACCTTGAGTTCTAAGCTCTGAGAAACTAAGCTCTAAGTTCTAAGCCTTGATTCTTGAGCCTTAAGAGAGATCCCTAGGGACTTCCCTTTTAACCGAGGTTCAATCAGTTGGCGCGGTTTCCGTTTGTTTTATCTAATTTAGCAAGCGAAACTGGAAGAAACTAAGAAAATTTGATATTAATGAATTATGGTTAATGATAATCTGAAGAAATATCAAAAGAATTCTGGTGGCCGGACCGTGATTTTCAGAGTTTCAGAGCGCATCTGAAACCTTTTGAACACGGGATCACCTGGTCCCAAACCAGGGGCCATACCAAGCTAGACCATCCGGCCAGTAATTCTACACTATCTGCCTTTCCCTCATATAATTAAGCCTTTCGTTCTTATATTAATCGAACATATGTCTGTTTGCTAACATTAGTAAGATATCTTCAATCATCCAGTTATTTACTTGAAGCCATAATCGGCCGTGTGAGAAATCATCCCATACTTGTTGAGGTGTAACTGGTTTACTCATGACACTAGGTGGATCTACAGTTCTATCTCTATCTTCAGCTCCAAAATTATGAGCTATTTCGTGTTGAACTAAATTCTCAGCCCAGTCTGCTACTATTCCTATGTAACTGTATTCCCCTAATTCTTCAGATTCAGCGAAATGAAAAGCAGCATTTCTTTCATAGTAAGCAAAACCGAAGTGATCTGATGTTTGGTTAGAAAAAGTTGTTAACAAATCAAACCCGTTATTATTTGGAGATCGTCCTTGTTCAACATCCCAACTATCTTCTAATCCTATTAGTTCACCAGCTGTTTGCATTGCAATGTTACCTATCACACTCATACCCACATCTTCAGGATACCAAGGAAGTTCAAGAAGAGGAATGAGTTTGATCCCTAGTTCTCTCTCAAATATAGTCGATGTCTCTTCCATAGTGGTAGTAAGATTGTTTCGAGCAATCTCTTGCCCTGAAATCTCCCAATTATCATTTAACAGTAAGACAAAGACTCTGTGCTCGTAACCAAGAATGGATATATTATCAAGATAAACGTTAGTAGAGTTATCAGCATAAACAAAAACAATTTGCAATGTAACCTCTGCTATTCCCGTTCCTTCACCAAAATAAATAATCTGATTCTGAGGTGAAAATCTGTCTAAGCTTAAGGATATGTTCGTTTTAGTTCCATTTATGTACATATTAATATCAATTGAACAATTTGTACTCTCTATAATTTGTTCGAATGAGATATAGTGTGTTTGGCTTAAAGCGACAGTTTGGGAGATGGTTAGCCATGTGGAGTTATTAGGGGTAATAGTTTCCAAATTGGTGAAACAAATACTATTATTCTCCAAGGAAGGATGAGTAGAAATTGATGTAGCAGTTCTGTTATCTTGAGCTATAACCTCCCAACTGTTTAGATATTCATCAAAATCTCTGTTCTCTATACGTTCTGATTCTCTTTGATTCATAACACCTATAGTGAAATTTGTTTTTTCGTTGATTGTTGGTATTTTGCTTTCAAATGTAAACTTTAAGGAACTGATAAGGTATGCTCCAACATTCAAGGCAAAAAAACCTTTTGAGATATTTAAAAGTGGTCCCACACTAATTCTGATAAGATTGGAACCTCTAACAATCTCTTGGTTTAAGTCAAATATAGCTGTATCATTTAAAGAATAGGTTCCTGATGAAATATCTATCTCCGCAGTATCAATTGTCGCTTTATTTGTTCCATCTAGAACTAGTATAACGGTAATATTTACAGGATTCCCCTTGATCATCGAACTGCTAGGGTAACCATAAGCAATTATAGTTGCATCACCTGAAAAATAGTTATTGATTATTGTATCTATAAGAAAATACCCCCCAATTCCTGTACCCACTAATCCTATGAAGATAATACCAAGGAGGATAGATTTTCTCATTCTATATCTGCAAAAAGTTAAAACTTAAGCAATTAAATACTCTTCGGATAGTAAAAAAAACTATGAAGTTTGTTCAGGAACTTCAACTTTTTCTCCCATTTTCCTTTCTGTACCAGCAAGAAGACTTTTGATATTTTTTCTGTGTCTCCAAAAGATGAAAACGACCATCACACAACAAACAATCACTGCCCATAAACTTCCATTGAAGAACCAAGATTCATTACCAGCAAAAACCCAATAGAGAACAGGAGAAATTGTCGTCAAAATAAGATTGGATAAGGACATAATTTTAGTGAACTTAAGTAAAGGAATCCAGAGAAGCATGATAATTGCCCAAGCTATTGGGTTAATTCCTAGAATAGCACCTGATCCAACTGCAGCAGATTTTCCTCCTTTGAACTTTACCCAGACAGGTAAAGCATGACCAACAACTGTCATAAATGCGACAAGAGTTAGAAAGAATCCTTCATCGAGATAGTTTGGGAAACCTGCATTTGAATCAGTTCCAAAACCAGAATAGTCTCCAAACCAAAGATAAATTCGTGCAAGGAAAACAGCAATTGCACCTTTTACCATGTCAAGACCCATAGTCAAGTAACCAGCTTTGTTACTAACTGTTCGCATAACATTTGTAGCACCCATATTCCCAGAGCCATAATCTCGTATGTCGATACCTTTGGTCACTTTGCCAACGATATATCCAACAGGAATAGAACCAAAGAAGTAACCAAGAATCACTAAGAGAATCTCGTATAAAATCTCATATGCCATGAAGAAGTAGAGAGTTGACTTTTATTTAAAATTTACCAGATCTACTGTAAGAAAGGAAAACAAAAGAAAATAAAAAAAGATTGAGATTTTACTTCTCAACACAGATCATAGTCATAGTGCTACGCACATTCTCCAATGCTCGCAGATTATCGGTAACAATCTTCTTTAACGCATCCATTGTATCTGCTTCAATTTTTGCAATTAAGTCATAAACACCATAAACTACATGCGCTTCCCCAACATTTGGTAGAGACATAAGTTGGTCGAGTACGCTCTTCTCTTCTCCAATTTCACTATTTATCAGTATGAAAGCTGTTGCCATTAGGAATTCACCAACGGACTATATGTATTGGCGTTTAATAAACTTTTTTCAGAATTGCTTAAAATGAAGTAGTAAACTGCTAGAAAATCTATATAGATTAAAAAATAAAGTAGTGTTTTTGACAAATCAACGTTATTTTAAATACATAATAACAATTTAACATAGAATGCAAGAAGTAATCTTTCCAGATAGGCTTAAAGAATTAGCTAAACCATATTTCTACGAGGCTGAAAAGAACCCAACCAATACTTTAATTGTTCTTGTTCATGGTTTTGGTGCTTCACCTACAGAAACCAGACCTTTAGGTGAGTTCCTCTGTAAGAATGGCTATGATATTTCTGGTGTCCGCTTATCTGGACATGGTACTGTTTCAGAAGATTTAGACAGCATACATTGGAAAGACTGGTACAAAGATATCGAAGCAGCCTATAAGGAGCATTCAGAAAGATATACACATAATTTCATTGGTGGTCTTTCCTTGGGTGGTGCTCTAGCATTGTATACTGCAACCAAACTAAAGTTTGATGGAGTTTTTACAATTAATGCTTTATACAGATTTAAGAGACTATGGACATTTTTTGCATGGATTGCCCATTTCTTCAAATTACATAGACCTAGGAATCTGGAAAGAGTAAAATGGTATGTAGAAAATGATCTATTTGCTTATCAAGACGATTCAACTTATGCAGCTTATCAAATATTGAAGTTGCTTAGACTTCTACATATAGATATTGGAAAAATCAAGATTCCAGCGTTGATAATTCAATCTCAGGAAGATAAAACAATAAATCCTCAAAGTGCAGAAAGGATCTATGCAGATTTGAAAACAGCAAAAGAACTTGTAAAATTAGAAAAAGGGGATCATATTCTTACTGTAGATGAAAACAAAGATGTTGCTTTTGAAAAAATATTGTCATTTTTGAAAAATAAAATAAGCAAATAACGAAAGATATTAAAAAGAATACTGAAAGAAAGCGATGTAGCAATACATGCCTCAATGGTGTAGCTCGGCCAATCATTGCGGACTTTCACATGAGAGAGTCCGCGTGACTAATCAGGAATATCCGCAGACCCGGGTTCAAATCCCGGTTGAGGCACCAATTCTTTTTCAAAAATAATCTAAGTCTTTAGATTAACCTTTATTAAAGTTAGAACAAAATGTTCCCGATAATTAATGATTAGTTATAGGGTAGCTACAGTAGAAGATATAGATGATTTAGTTTCGTTAAGAATAGCATTCCTGCAAGAAGTTGAGAAAATAGGTTCAACAGAGCCATTGGATGAGGTGAAGAACTCAATTTATAGTTATTTTCGAGATAGCATATCTGAAAAATCATATGTGTCTTGGCTAGCAATTGATGAGGGTAAGATAGTAGGAACAAGTGGTTTATCGTTTAGTATTGTTCCTCCATCGTTTGGAAATCCTACTGGAAAGGAAGCTTATATTATGAACATGTACACTATTCCTGAATACAGAAGAAAAGGAATTGCTGAGCATCTCTTTGATAGGATACTCGTAGAAGCAAAAGATAGGGGCACAGGAAAAATAAGATTACATGCAACCCCTATGGGAAGATCGTTATACTTGAAGAATGATTTTGAAGAAAGGAACGATGAGATGGTACTGTTCACAGCATAACAGAGACATTTAAGAATAAATTTAAAAAATAAGAACTACTCACGTTATTGACCAAGCCTTTTATCAAATTTTGGCGGGGATTGCCGAGTGGACAAAGGCGCTAGGTTTAGGCCCTAGTCTTTAGTAGTTCGGGAGTTCGAATCTCCCTCCCCGCACCACTTTCTAATTTCAGATGCAACTTTGTGTCGTTGCTCAAGACTGTTATCTGACGATTTAGACATTTTTTTCACTTACAACCCACTCTGTCTGTCTTTCTTATATAATCGAAAACCAATGTATACTTAGTCATCATGTCATCGTACTCACTCGTTCAAGAAAATCTTTTAGATTTAGGATTAGTATCAGTAAAATTCGATTTACAACTTGGTCCTATGATTATGAACAACCATTCATCATTGCCAGAGGATTTGCTAATGAAATTAGCAATAATAGGGACATCAACTTTGATGACTGGTTTAGGATATGACTTCTCAAACTCAAGAAGATTTAGAGGGTTATTCCAATTATCTGAGGATTATTTCGTATATGGCTTTGATCTGGTACTCATTGATGACCAAGATAATGAGGGGGGTTTTTCTCCCATTATACTTTTTTTAGTATTTCCAACAAAATCCTTATCGATAATAGGTTCTAATATCAAGTCCATAGAGGAAATAATTTACAATTCCACACATTCATTCTTAACTTTATCAAATATGATTACAGATTTTGATTCTTCACTCTTATTCTCTATCCAAGATTTGTTAATGAAAAAAGAGCACAGCTACTCTCATTAATGCTAAACTAGCTTATATTTTCATTTTTTCGAAATTTTCAGTATCTATCTTAACTAGGGGTAAACTAACCTATTTATAACCCAATGTTCTTTATGAAAAATAGCAACCAAAAGTTGATTCTATGAGTAAAGAAGAAATTTATCAAGAACCAATTGACGAACCAGTCAAAAAAAGGAAATGGAGTTTCTGGGGATATGGGCTTCTTTTCTTCACAGTATTTTACATTGCATTAATGTTCATACTTGAAGCTGCTATTCAACCAAGGGAAAGTATGACAGCAACTATTGTTGCTTACATAATAGGTATTATTGGATTGGCGATTTTTGCAGGTCTTGTTAGAGATAAATCAAGAGTCCTAATATCAATACCAATTCTCTTGATAGTTGTATTTGGTACAGGCTACCTATTTAATTATGTAGCAAAAGCACCAGTTTACAATCCATTAGCTCCTGTTTCAGAAAGAACAGGGACACTCCTTGACACCATGTCAGTATTAAATGATACGGAACTAATTGCCGGAGGGTTGCCTGAAGAGTTCAATTTGGAAACTATAGAATTTTGGAGCCAGTTTGCTTTCGTGATCGATTTAATAATAGCTCTACCGCTGTTTATATTCGGAACGTTAGCACTTACGTGGTTTACGCAAATATTCACGCAATTACCAAATATTTGGACTATATTTAGCGTATTGTTTGCGTTGATTTTCTTCCTGATCGGATTGATAATCACACCATTCCTTCATCTATTGTTCTCAAGTTTCTTAATACTTGGAAGTGATCTCCTACCCGGAGCACTCTATGTAATGGAAGGCATCTCAATATTCCAAGGAGATTTTACTAGTATGTCACAAGCGGAAATAGATGAGGCGATAGCGGCATTTTATAACGCGTCGTTCTACTTCAACCAAGCCGCAATGAACTTGGAAGGATTACAAAAAGCAGGAATTATAGGTTTCGCGCAGATGATTCCAGTACTTGGTACTATTGTATCAAATCTTTATTGGTTTTCATTATCTGCTTTACATCTATCTTCTGGATTAGGACCATTTGCCAATGGAACTTTCTTTATAATGAACGGACTTCAAGATGCGATGGATGCAATGAACATAAGTGGCTCTCCTATGCCATTATCTGTTGAAGATAGAGGTACTGTGAAAAAGGCTCCTGGAATAAATGATACACTATTCGAAGATGCTATTGAAGTTGTTAATGATGGTTTGTTAATACTAGGTGACAGTACAGAATATATTGAGCAAGCTTTAGAAGATTTGAAGCACGTTTCACTAGAAGATGTAATTAATAATATTACCAGAATTCCTGGAATACCAGCGGAAGCAGTGGAACCAATTATGGAAAGCATGTCAATGGTAGAAGACTATTTAGGAATGTTCGAAGGAGGAGTAACAGTTATTTCAGCTCTTCTTGACAAACCAGAGATTTCTCCTGGAGTCGAAAGTGAATATGCAACCTTAACTCATTTCTTGTATGGTGCATACAATCTATTCAAAGCAGGAGATAATATTGCTGACCTTACAGCATTTAATGGAACATCTGAAAACTTCGAATATTCATATGGTAACTTCTCAATTGTACAAGATCAGTTACATAAGCCAGAAATACAAGCAGTTGCAACATCTGATACACCGTTCTTAAATGAAACAGTATTGTTTGTGGTAGATATGGTGGACATCGGCGTACCGCTATGTAATCTAGGTTATACCTTAGCTACAAGTTTCCTTGATATGGATGGTATTTTGACTGTATTTGATGGACAAGATTACGAGGATATCTCAAATTATCCAGCATTGTTAAATACACTTAATAATCTGAGAACAACTACAAGCATTTTAGCAACAAGTGCAGCACAAGTAGATGCCAACATAACAGCTGTAGAATTAAAAGCTCTTACAAACACCTATGGTGTTTTGAATGACATAGCACTTACTTTTACTTCTCAATTGGCTGATTTTGGATTTACGCAGTATGTAACAAACGCGAACTCTATTGCTAATTCCTTCTACTATATGTTTATGGGAATCATGGAGTTGAGTTTTGTAGCTGGGAATATAACAGCTGGTCAAGCATACTTCCTAGTTCCTGATTATGTAGAAGCCAATAATAGTTTCGCAAATGCACAGATGAGCTTAACAGCTTCAATCACCTACCTGAATCAGTCTATACCATACATGGATGACGCTGTAAATATTGGAGGAATGACTCAACTACAAACAACACTAGACGCTATAACTGTAATTCGTGATAGTTTACTTGGAATTCAAGGGAACCTGGACACTATAGTCGTACTTATGGCTGATCCAGTAACAAATTCAGCAGCAATAACTACATTACTAAGTAATATGTTGAGCGATTTGGCTGATATCAACACTGAATTACAGGGTGTAACGGCGCAATAAATCCTCTCCCTCTTTTTTTCTTTTATTTTTTCACTATAAGAATCGGTCTTTATTCCATTGCCTAAAGAGAATAACTTTTTATTAAAAATACAGCTATTGAATTAGTAAATTTCATAGGTAAGGGTACTACTATGAGTAATGTTTTCCTAGGATACGATCACAGCAAAGGAGATTTTCAAGAGCTTAAAGACCACTCTAAATACCAAACAATGCTAGACACCGAATCAGGTGAAATAGCCAGAAAATTGTCTGGATTGGGTGTAGATGGGCTTTTGATTTTCAATCGCGAAAAAGAAGAATGGCATCTTATTTTTGGTAGTCATCTCGGTCTTGTAGCACAAAGAACTGGACGAAGAATAGCTGATACTATCAGTAGATCTGGTTTTATGTTAGCTTCGGGAGAACGAGCTGGTGCAAAATGTAGATTAGAACAAATAACTGAAGACAATATTGGTGACTTACACAAAACAGTACAAGAGAAGTACATAGATACTGATCTTGGAGGTTTTCAAGGGGATTCAAGACAAGATTCTTTCCCTAGAAGAGTGGGAGCACAAGATGTTCCACCGCAAAAAGGAGTCCCAGTTACAACACCTGAGCCAGTAGCAGATCAGAAACTTATGCCTCCTCAAGATGTATATGAGCCTAAACCGGTATATGAACCAACACATGAACCTGCAATTGAACCAGTCGTTGAACCTGAACCAGAACCTCAGACAGTTATATTTTCAGAACCTGAACCAATACCAAGACATGAACCTGCAATTGTGGATCCAGTAACTGAACCAGAACCCCCAGCAAAAACTTACGTTGAACCTGTGGTTGAACCTGTAATTGAAGCAGAAGTTGAACCAGAGGAAAGCGAGGAGATAATGGTAGAAGTCTATGGAGAAATAGTTGATGACGTTGAACCAGCTGTTGAAGAAGTTATCGCTGAAGTAGCTGAGGAAGTTGTTGAAGAGGTAATTATATCTGTAGCTGATGCGGTCGCTGAAGAAATTTCAAATGAAAACGCTGGCTATGCAGTACAAGCAGCAATTGAAGAAAAATCTGAAGAAATTGTTAAACAGGTCACTGCAGAAGTTGCCGCAGAAGTAAAGGAAGAGGTTGCTGAAGATATTAAAGAAGCTGTTGAGGAAGGTAAATCTCTAGAAGAAGTTGTAGAAGAGATTGTCGAAGAAGTTATGGAGGAAATAGCTGAAGAAGTAACTGAAGCAGTCGAAGAAGTCGCCGAAGACGCAATGGAAGATATAGTGGAAGAAGTTCTAGAAGAAACAGTTGAAGAAATCAGTGAAGAAAAAGCTGAACACATTACAGAAGACGTTGTTGAAGGAGTTATTAAACGAGTTACTGAAGAAGCAGTCGAAGAAATCAGTGATGAAAAAGCTGATATAATAACTGAAGCAGTCGAAGATGCCGTTCAAGAAGAGTTAGACAAAAAAACAGAAGAACACTAAAATCTTCATCCTTTTTTTATTTATTTTTACAAAAATCATTTAAAGAAAAATTATCAATTTGTTTTAATGTCTAATAGATCATTAATAATACTCGCTGGGGGAACTTCTCGACGTTTTCAAAATAAAGAGGGTCAATGGTTAGATAAAGTGTTAATGGAATATAATAACAAACCTTTATTGATTCATCTCCTAAAGGAATGTTCGCGATTATATGATGTTATTGGACTATCTATTAACTCTAAAACAAGGAAAAAAGTTTATTCGAAAGTAGTAAGATCTTATCTCTCTGCTATGAATATTGAATATATTATTGATTCAAAAAAAACCAATTTTGAAGGAGTGTTGCAAGGAATTCAGTCTTCAATGGATTATTTTGTGGATAAAGAAATTCAATTTGTTCCTTCCGATAGACCTTACCTTCTGTTCGAGATTTTAGCTAAATTGGAAACTAAATCAAATGGAGTTAGTATTTTTCAATATTCAGATGGAATGATAGAACCACTTCTAGCTTTATATGGTTCAAATTCAAGAATTTCTCCACATTTTCTCAATCTATCTTTATCTAGAGCAGATGTTCCTATCAGACTTGCGCAACATATTCAAACTTATAATATAGATGAACTTATAGAAAAAAATAATTCTTCATATGATATTTTTGCAAATATTAATGTTAAGATTAATTTGAGCAAAACTATGACTAAACATGATACTCTTAGTCCTGTCTTACCCTCACCCAAAATAATTGATAGACGGGGTGAAATAATTTTAGATAATCAAATTAAAAACAGTAACATTCCTGATGTTGTAGATATTTTAATGCAGGAAGAACACTTCTATACTGCATATTTGTGGTTATTAAAATCCTTGAAAGAAAAGAATATTGATTCAAAATTATTCAACAAACTAGGAAAGGAAGTTCTTCAAAAAGAGAGGGAATTTTGGAGAAAAGAAGAACTTTCTTTTCTTGAATTACATGCTTTACAAGATTTAGTTTCAATTTTTCCAGAAGAACAAACACAAGCTAACATGAGTAATATGTTACAACTAAAAGAAAAAATGAAAATAAAGTCTAAAAGAGTGAGTTAAACTCTCAAGTTTATTCTTTTGAGACCTTAACTGCACAAACTTTGAATTCTGGTATCTTTGCTAATGGGTCTAGCGCATCTATTGTAAGAAGATTAGCTGCAGATTCTTTGTAGTGAAAAGACATGAAAACAAGACCTTCTTGAATCTTATCTGTAACTTTAGCTACTGTAGTAATTTTACCTCGTCTAGATTCAATGGTAATTTTATCACCGTCTTTGATATTTAATTTTTTGGCATCTTCAGAGTTAATTTGACTTCTTTCAATAGGCCTTCTCTCGTTTAATCCTTTAGATCTTCTAGTCATCTCTCCAGTATGGAAGTGGTAAAGAATACGTCCTGTAGTAAGCATGAAAGGATATTCTTTATCGGGTAATTCTGCAGGATCGATATAGGATATAATATGGAATTTACCTTTACCTCTACTGAATTCTTTCTGATGAAGAATTTGTGTTCCTTGATGATTTTTATCTTTGCATGGCCATTGCAATCCAATTTCATCAATTCTGTCAAAACTTATACCAGCATATATTGGTGATACAGAAGCAATTTCATCCATTATTTCACTAGGGTGATTATATTTTGTTGATATACCAAATCGATTGAGAAATTCTTGTAATATCATCCAATCGTCTTTTCTGTTTCCTATAGGCTCTAAAGCTCTTCGTACTCTTTGAACTCGTCTTTCGGTATTAGTGAAAGTACCATCTTTTTCAGTAAAAGATACACCAGGAAGAATCACGTCCGCATATTTTGCTGTTTCTGTTAAAAAGAGATCCTGTACTACTAAAAATTCAACTTTATCAAGAGCTTCACGCACATGGTTGAGATTTGGATCACTGAGAGCGGGATTTTCTCCCATAATATAAATTCCACGCACACTTCCATCATGAGCTGCATTCATTATTTCAACAATGGTCAATCCGTTTTTGTCATCAAGAGGAGATATTTCCCAATTACGTTCAAATTTCTCTCTGATTTTTGAATCTTCTACATTTTGATATCCTGGATAAACATTAGGAAGTGCTCCTAGGTCACAAGCTCCTTGAACATTGTTTTGTCCTCTTAAAGGATTTACTCCAGTACCAGGACGGCCAATATTGCCTGTGAGCATTGCTAGGTTTGCTAAAGATAACACGTTATCTGTTCCAGTAGTGTGTTGAGTAATACCCATAGAATAAACGATTGAAGCAGTTTTAGCATTTGCGTATAATCTAGCAGCAGTTTTAACATCCTCTACATTAAGATTTGCAATTTTGCATAAAATATCTAAAGAAGTATTTTCTAGTTCCTTCTTAAATTCTTCAAAACCTTCTGTTCTATTAGTTATAAAGGTTTCATCGTATAATTTTTCATCAAGAATTACTTTCATCATTGCGTTAATCAATGCCACATCTGACCCTGGTCTTTGTTGTAAGTATACAGCAGAGTAATCAGCAAGTTCTATTTTTCTTGGGTCTGCAACTATTATTTTGGATTTTCCATTAATAATTGCTTGTTTAATCTTAATACCAATCACAGGATGAGCTTCTGTAGTGTTACTCCCTATAATGAAAATCACTTCAGAATCATTTACTAAATCTGAGATACTATTGGTCATTGCTCCAGATCCAAAAGCACGTGCTAAACCTGTTACTGTGGAAGCATGACACAATCTAGCACAATGGTCAACATTATTTGTACCAACACCTGCTCTAGCAAGTTTCTGCATTAAGTAATTTTCTTCATTTGTACATTTAGCTGATGAAAGAAAAGCTAAGGCATCAGGCCCACTTTCTTTCTTGATCTGTTTGAGTTTTTGTTCAACAAGGTCTAAAGCTTCTTCCCATGTAGTTTCGACAAATTCTCCATTTTTCTTGATAAGTGGTGAATTTAATCTTTCTGGATGATTAACAAAATCCCAACCATATCGACCTTTAACACAAAGAGCTAGTCCATTGACAACATTTTCTCTGTTTGAATTAACATAGGCAATTTTGTTTGTTTCTGAATCAAAAATAAGATCTAATTGACATCCAACACCGCAATATACACAAGTGGTTGTAACTTTTTTCAAGTCATATGCTCTACCTGCCCCTTTAGCTGAATTTGATACTAAAGCACCTACTGGACAAACTGCTACACAATTTCCGCAAGCTACACATCCAGCTTCCTCGAAAGTTCGCCCGAATCCTGCACTAGGATAGATGTCAAATCCTCTATTCTCTAATGAAAGAACACCGCAGATTTGTATTTCATCAACCACTCTTACACATAATCCACAACGAATACATGCTTCATAATTGAGAGAAAAGAACTCATTCTTTTCACTAAGTTCACTTTTTGGTCTATCTCCAATATATTTGCTAAGTCTTTCTTCAGGAACATATGCATAAGCAAGTTTTTGGAGTTTGCAAGCACCAGATTTTTCACAAACAATACAATTGAGTGGATGTGAAGTGAGTAAGAGCTCTACGATGGTCTGACGCGCTTCTCGCACTCTTTCACTATTTGTGAATACTACGGCTCCTGCACTAACTGGAGTACTGCATGCTGGCATTAATGATCTCGCACCTTCAATCTCGATGACACATATCCTACATGCACCAGATGGTTTCAATTCTGGATCATGGCAAAGAGTTGGTATTTCAATTTTGTGTGGGGTAATTGCTTCATAATATGTGTCCCCTTTGTTACATTCAATCTCTTTACCATTTACTGTTATTGTAATTTTATTTTCATTGGTCATTGGTCACCAGCTCCTGCAAATTTAAAGATGGCATTCTTTGGACACCTTGAGTAACACATTGAGCACTTTGTACAGAGTCTTGTTTCAATGTGGTAGCCTGTTTCTTTATTACCTGGTATGGCTCCAACAGGACAAACTTTAGCACATATACCACATTTAATACATATCTCAGGATCAATCTGGTAATGCATAAGGTCAGCACAAACTCGTGCTCTACAACGTTGTTCTGTTATATGCTCTTCATATTCATCTCTGAAATACTCCAAAGTTGAAAGAACGGGATTAGGTGCCGTCTGCCCGAGTGCACACAAAGAGGTGTCTTTTATGATTCTAGATAATTTTTCTAACTCATCTAGATCGGATAATTCTGCTTTACCAGAAGTGATTCTCTCCAGTATCTCTAGGGCTCTTAATGTTCCCTCTCTGCAAGGAGTACATTTTCCACAAGACTCTTTTTGAGTAAAGGCAAGGAAGTATTTAGCAAGATCAACCATACATGTGTCTTCATCTGCTACAACCATTCCACCTGATCCCATTATCGAACCCGCAGATTGTAAAGAATCAAAATCAACTGGGAGGTCTAATTTAGATTCAGGAAGGCATCCACCAGAAGGTCCGCCGGTTTGAACTGCTTTAAATTTCTTATCTTCTAAAATCCCTCCACCAATTCCAAAAATGATTTCCCTGAGGGTTGTACCCATAGGAACTTCGATTAAACCAGAGTTTTTTACTTTACCAGTCAGAGAAAAAATAGCAGTACCTGGAGATGTTTCTACACCTATTTCTCGAAATGATTTAACATCATGTTTGAAAATCCACGCCGCAGCTACCCATGATTTTACGTTATTAATGTTAGTAGGTTTTCCCCACAATCCTGATGTAGCTGGAAAAGGAGGTCTAGGACGAGGCATTCCTCGTTTTCCTTCAACAGATGCGATTAATGCCGTTTCTTCACCACAAACAAATGCTCCTGCACCTTCTTGAATCTTTAAATCGAAAGAGAAACCACTATCAAGAATATTCTCTCCGAGATAACCAGATTCCCTTGCGTCTTCAACAGCTTTCTTAAATCGCTTGATAGCTAAGGGATATTCTGCTCTGACATAGACAACACCATTTGAGGCTCCGATTGCATATCCACCAATAATCATACCTTCTAACACGCTATGTGGATCTGCTTCCAGAATACTTCTGTCCATAAAAGCACCGGGATCTCCTTCATCTCCGTTGCAAATAACATATTTTTCTTCACCGGGAGCCTTATGACAAAATTCCCATTTTAAACCAGTTGGGAAACCAGCTCCTCCTCTACCTCTTAATCCTGATTCTTTTATGCTCTCAATAACTTCAATGGGTTTCATGGAAAAAGCTTTTCGTAAGCCTGAGTATCCCCCTATAGCAATATATTCGTCAATTTTTTCTGGGTTTATTTGACCACAATTAGCGAGCAATATTCGTTTTTGTTTCTCATAAAACTCAATATTTTCATATTTTTCTATATTTAATCCTGTTTTAGGATCGTGGTAAAATAGCTCTTCAACAGGTTTATTATTGATTAAATGTGATTCAATTATTTCCTCTACATTTTCTAGTTTTACTTTACAGTATAACGTTCCTTCTGGTTTTATTATCACTAAAGGACCTTGAGCACAAAAGCCATGACATCCGGTAAAACTAACATCTACTTTATCTTGAATTCCCTTATCATCGATTAACTTAACAAGTTTCTCTCTAATTTCATGGGATTTGGAAGATTTACAACCTGTACCTTCACAAATTAATATTTGCTTCTCAGTTGTCATTTTAATTAGCATCTCCTTCTTTTTCGATTTCTTCTTCCTTCCTTATTTTATTGAGGACCTTTTGAAGTTTCGCGGAAGTCATTTGACCATGAACTTCCCCATCAATTTGTACAACAGGTGCAAGAGCACAACACCCAAGACATGCAACTCTTTCAGCACTAAATTTCCCATCTTCTGTGGTTTCTCCTGTTTGAATTCCTAATGTATTTTCAATTGTTTGTATAAGCTGTTTTGCTCCTTTTACAAAGCATGCAGTCCCCATACAAACAGTAACAATATGTTTCCCAGGTTTAACTAATTTAAAATGCTCATAAAAAGTAATTACCCCATAAATTTTTGATAATGGGATATTCAAATCAGTTGAAATAGCATCGATTGAATCTCTGGGTAAATATCCCTCTTCTTCTTGAATATCATTCAGAATCTGAATTAATGCACTCGGTTCTGAATTATGTTTTTGAAGAATATTCTGAACAATTTCTGTAGTATGCATTGAGAATAATTAATACATGTCTTTCTAAATTTTTCGGAACGTTTTTGTAATTATCATCTTATTGTTTGCGAATACATTTAAAATATGTAACTAGTAGGGTTCGTAATGAAAACATCACACAAGATATACTTTCAGAATTCACAAAATATGGAAAATATTGAAGATGAATCTGTAGATCTTGTTGTTACATCTCCACCATATTGTATGGTTCAAATATGGGATAATGTGTTTTCCGAGATAAACCCAGACATAGGTAAAGCTCTAAAAAAAGAAGACGGAAATTTAGCTTTTGAATTGATGCATCAAGAGCTAGATAAAGTTTGGAAAGAAGTTTATCGAGTACTCAAAACAAATGGTATCGCTTGTATAAACATTGGTGATGCCACAAGAAGCATAGGGGGAGATTTCAAGCTTTATGCTTCGCATACTCGAATTATCCACTACTGCTGTAAAATTGGTTTTCAATGTCTTCCGTTGATAGTTTGGACTAAGTTAACCAATTCTCCGAATAAATTTATGGGGTCAGGTATGCTTCCTCCTGGTGGATATGTTACTCTTGAACATGAATATATTTTGATACTTAGAAAAGGTGGAAAGAGGGCTTTTATCACTATAGAAGAAAAGAAAGAACGGTTGCAAAGTTCTTACTTCTGGGAAGAAAGAAATAGATGGTTCTCTGATATTTGGGATTTAAAAGGTGTTCATCAAAAACTAAATGGGGATAATGTCAGAGAAAGAAGTGCCGCTTTTCCATTTGAATTGGCATATAGACTCATAAGTATGTACTCTCTGAAAGGAGATACAGTTTTGGATCCATTCCTTGGGACAGGAACAACTATGCTAGCAGCGATGTCCCTAGAACGAAATAGTGTTAATATTGAAATCGATGAGAATTTCAAAGAAATTATTAATCAGAGAGTATCAGAAATTACTGAACATGCAAATGAGTTTAACAAAAACAGAATTCAAGAGCATATTGATTTTATAAACGAGTATTCTGAGAAATATGAAAAACCTCCTTATGAAAACAAAATATATGGTTTTCCGGTAAAAACCAAGCAAGAACTAGTTTTCAAATTAAAAAACTTGGAAGAAGTCAGAAGCATTAATGATACTCTTTACGAGGTTTTCTACCAAGATTGATTTTGTTGTACTTCTTTACACTTAAAAACATCCAATTATAGTTGTTATTTAACTAAACATAGATGTGTTATTCTTGAGCATTAAAACCGATGTAGCAGTGATAGTTCCTGAACAAGACTTAGCAGCGCAAACAATTTGGAAACAATTGAATGAACAATCGTTTTTCAAAGAATCAGATGAAATTTTTGACGATAATCCCGTCTATTCATATGAAAAATATCCAAACAAAATTAAGATTATTCATTCAAAGAGAGATGGAGTAGAATCTAATCATCTCGATTCAAAGATTAACGCTCAACTTTACATCTTTGCAAGCAGACACAGAGCAGCTTCAGGAACACCAGCATTTCTTATTCACCCTACTGGAAATTGGTCAAAGATAACTTTAGCAGGAAGAGATAACGAACTTTCCTTTACCTCTAGTAAAGTATTGCAAAGTGGATTAAAGAAACTGCAAGAAAAGCAAAATCAATACAATCTAGAAGAGTTCAAAGTAGATCTAGAGGTAACACACCACGGCCCAACCGAACTAACAACCCCATTAGTTTTCATGGAACTTGGAAGTAGTGAAGAATTTTGGGTACATGAAAAGGGAGCAATGGCTGTTGGTGAAGCAATACTTGAAACAGCTGAGGAGTTCATTAGTCAAACAAAGTCTTCTGGAAAGAGCTATATTGGTTTTGGTGGAAATCATTATGCTTATAGATTTCATAAACACATAATGGAAAATCCTGACATCTCTATAAGTCATATAGCACCAAAACATGCTTTAGATGTAATAACTCCTGAAATGGTCCAAGAAGCTTTTACAAAAACAATCGAAAATCCTATTGGAGCTTTCATTGATAAGAAAGGAGCAAGATCGGAACAGCGTAGGATAATCATTGAAATAGTAGAAGAATTAGGAAAAGAATGTATTCTTATTTAATACACGTTCTTCAATAATAACGATTTTGTTTAAAAAATTCATAGATAAGATATTCGGCTTTTTTTTGGGTTTAAATATCGAGCTAAAGACATAATCTTGATAGTATGAGTACAGTAGAGAAGGGGAAGAAGAACGATTCTGAATTGAAAGGTAAAGTAATTATCATTACTGGAGCTTCATCAGGAATAGGGAAAGCTGTTGCTTTATCCTTAGCCAAACATCAACCTAAGATGGTTATTTTTGCAAGAAGAGAAAAGAAACTCATGCAAACTGCAAGAGCTTTGAAAAAACTAGGAATAAAGCTCTTACCTATAACGGGAGATGTAAGAAATAGAGATGATAGGGAAAAGTTAGTTGATTTTACATTAAAAGCATTTGGAACTATTGATGTTTTGATCAATAATGCGGGACTAGGACGAGTAAATCTTTTCGTAGAACAACCTGAAGAGGAAATTGATGAGTTGATTGAGACAAATTTCTTATCTTTAGTAAAACTTACACAAAAAGTTGCTCAAGTAATGAAGGAGCAACAAAGTGGGCATATAGTTAATCTATCTACGTCCTTAGTAATGTTGCCAGCATATCCATTTGCTGTTTATTGTGCAACAAAATCTGCAATTATGACTTTTGGAGATTCAATAAGAAAAGAGATGAATGACTATGGAGTAAAAGTTTCCACAGTTTTTCCAGGACCCTATGATACAGACTTCCACGAAGTAGCACACTGTGATAAAAATAAATTTGCCGTCTATGATGTAACAAAACTAGCAGAAAAAATTGTCAAACTCCTCCTAAAACCAAAAGACAATTTGATACAACCTTGGTTCTTTTCCATATATTCTTGGCTTTCTAAGAGATCCAAGATATTTAGAAAGAAAGTTTCGATTGAAATAGGTGATTCTATATTACTAGCAAAACAAGCAAAAGAGAACGAACTCAAGATAGAAAACGAGCAGATAAAAAGAGAAAAAGTTCCAGCCATAATTCAGTGAAACTGGGCTTAACAACAAAATATCTGCTATAATATTCTCTTTTTTTCTCATTTTATTGGTAAGAAATATAGAAGCTAGCTTAGAATTATTGAAGAATTATGTTGTCGGTTTTGGAACAGCTAGCCTCAGAAAATAATATCGATTGACCTTTAAAAACACAAAAATTCTGTGTTCTATCCAAATAAATCGTCAATTGAGGTGGTAGACCAATCAATCAGACTGAAAATTACTCCAAAGATAACTGCGAAAATAAGAATAGCAATACCAATAAGGAGAATCTCCTCTAATATTGGACTTCCTCTTTTCTTCGAGAACTTCAGTTTTTTTAGTAGTATGAATTTGAACATTCTATTCGATTCTTGTACTAAAAGACTCTATTTAAACTCAACAAAATTATGAAAAAAGTTTGTTCTATTATTCTAGACTATGGTTTGTTGAATAAATCAAATCTTGAATAATGACCACTGATATCAAGATTTTGCCTTTCTTCGATTGACATTAGGGGATCAATATCTGCATATATTATCCCTTCTTCATCAACAAGTGGTCCAGCTACTATCTCTCCCTTAGGATTTACAATTACAGAGCCACCATTTTGCCAGCTAGATTTACGAGATTCAAGAATGTTCTTCATAGGGAATTCAGCAATATCTAAATGAGCAAAATCTGTAGGTCTGATTAGTCCTGAGGTAGACATAACCCAAGACCGTCCTTCAAGAGCGATAAAACGGGTTATATCTTCAGTATTTCTTGTACTTCCAGGCCAAACAGCAACATGCAGTATCTCCTCTTGTAAATGTAAAGCTGCACGGGCAAGTGGTAACCAATTCTCCCAACAATTCAATCCACCAACTTTGATACCTTTAAGATCGTGAGTTTTTAATCCAAGTCTATCTCCATCTGCCCAAACTAAACGTTCTTCATAAGTTGGTTTGAGTTTCCTATGTCTTCCCTTTATCTCACCATCTGATCCAATTGTAAGTAAAGTACAATAAATCGATCCCCCCTCTTTCTCAGCAATTCCTCCCATAAACATAATACCTAATTTCTTAGCGAGTTCTTTCATTTCTTTAACTATACTACTATCATTCAGGTTAATTGCTTCTTGCCAATACTTGGAATAAACTTTCTTTTGAGTAGCATCATTAAACTTAGCACCATCAGCCGGAGATACCCAAATAGGATAAGCTGGGATCAATGTTTCTCCCCATGTAACAAGTTCAGCGCCATTAGATGCTGCTTCTTCTATTCTTTCAGCTAGTTTAGCCCAAGTTCGTTGTGCATCTAGGAAAACTGGTGCGATTTGGATACTTGCTACGTTAATCATAACTGACAAAATATGTAGGAAGGTAAAAATCTTTCGTGAAAAAGAAAAAATAAGAGAGGAAAAAACTCTTACATTAAATTCTTTAAAACTGCCATCACTGTGTGCAATCTGTTTTCAGCTTCATCAAAGACTATACTGTACTTACTTTCAAAGACTTCTTCAGTTGCTTCTTTGTGCTTGTAATACCTCATTTACTAAGGATTTTATCCAATTTTTCCATTATTCTCCCGATAATACTTAAATATGACTTTGGATAAAAGTACCTGGTAGACTAATTTAACGATTAGGCAATTATAACAGAAGTGATAGAATGAAAAGAATTAAAGCACTTTCGATAATTTTGTTTTTTGTTTTTTGCATCTATGCTTTTCCTGTTTCCTTAAGTGGTAGAAACCATCTCAATACATCAGAGGAAAATTTCACACATGAATCATTCTTTGAGTTGTTCAATTTAGCTGCAGTATTTGATGATGGAGATGGATATCCAAGCAATGCTATAAATTTTCACAATTTCAATGAGGCCTTCTCTAATTTCTCTGAGCTTACCCAAAACCACGGTAACTACAAATTAGCTATTTTAGATTCAGGTTTAGACCAAGCAACTTGGGAAGAATTAGACAATGATTATGGTTCATATGTTGATATAAAATATTATGATAAAGATGGTTATTCTCAAAATATAAACAACACAGAAGATAAAAGTAGCACTCATCATGGAACACTTATGACAAGTATTGCCATACAGTGTTTAGAGAGAGAAGCTGGGAATGTTTATGCAGATATTTCAGTATTCCAAGTATTTGATGACGATGGAGACCTTGATCCACAAATTGTTGAAGATCAATTGCAATGGATTATGTATTTGAATGATCATAACAGTGATAAATATAAAGTCATATCTATGTCGTTTGGTGTAGAGGATCCCTCAACAAAATACTTCGATGATGAGATAGAAGAATTGGTTGATGATTATAATTGTATTGTAGTTGCTGCTTCAGGTAATTATGCCAGTATTTCTCAGCAGTCATCAACAGATTATGAGGATAGGTCTATATTTCCAGCAAATATGCCAGAGGTTTTTGGAGTTGGTGCTCACTTTGGATATGAAGAACCATCAAAAGATACTCATAGATTAACAACTACAGTATCATCTACTACAAACACTACATTCGTTGGAAGTTGTTTTTCACACTATGTAGATAGTGAAGAAATAGATTTTAGTGAAAAAACAGTTGACTTGGTGGCATCAGGATACAAAGTAGCAGGCAAATGTGACTATTTTGGTAATGGTACTGTGATGAGTGTCAATTCAACAGGAACTAGTGTTGCTGTTCCTCAAGTTGCAGTAGCCGCATATCTTGCATCTAGGAAAGCTTATTTTGAGAATAGTTCAGATTTCATGAATTACGATAGGTTTTTTGCTTGTGTTTACCAAACTTCAGAAAATGATCCAGATTCACGTAATTTGGCTGCATGGCTCAAACAAATTGCTGAGAAAGCAGGTGAGCCAGAGATGAATTATGGTACTTATACTATATTCTTCTCTTACAGAGTAGGATATGGATCTTTAGATGTTCATGATATGATGGAATACATAGAAATTTTGTCTTAGGTGTAGGTATGAAATCAAAAAAAAGATTTTTAACATTTGTTGCTGCATTAGTAGGAATTATTTGCATTATTGTTCCTACCACTCTTTTTCTGATTAATGATGATAATATAGAAAATGATGAAGAAGCTTACTATATGTTTCCTAATGCTCTTTTTAATAAAGGAACAATAGTAGATATGGTATTAGAAGATGATAATATTATTCATTTCCTTGTTTCTAGTTATAATGAATCGTATAATACTCCTGCATATTTGACTATTAATCATAGTGATATGAGTTGTTCCTATAAAGAAATGTTTCCTAGTTCCTGGATAGGAAAACCACATCAGATAAGATTGGGTCTAACACCAGACTCTCAACTGATTAGTTATTTGTTTTGTACTGATGCATTTTTCACATTAAATGGGAGACTATACAAATTGGATGGAAATACATGGGTTCCATACTCTCCTCTTGAAGATTTTAACAATCCATATAGTAGAGTCTATAAGAGAGGTGTTTTTGATTGGACTTATATGCCTTCGGGAGATATCGTACTAGCATTTGTTTATGAAGATGGAACATCTAATACCCCAGCAATTTATAACGAAACAACGAATAGTTT
This sequence comes from uncultured archaeon, assembly GCA_964590855.1. Classification (GTDB taxonomy): domain Archaea; phylum Asgardarchaeota; class Heimdallarchaeia; order Heimdallarchaeales; family Heimdallarchaeaceae; genus UBA460. The sequence goes on along the minus strand of CAZPXJ010000016.1, from coordinate 5,740 downwards.
TTTTTTGTTAAGGGATAATATTAGTGAAATACAAGGATTCGAAACAGTTTATTATCATGGGGGCCTTTTAATTGAAAACAATAATATTTTCTTGCTGTGGGAAAGATATCTGGAAGAGAATAGATATCATCCATATTTAGCAATAAAATGGGGAGAAGAATTTTGGGAGCTTAGTTCACTTGGTAGTGAGAATGATACACTTACACCAATAGCGATTTTTCCACAGAATGATAAAGTTGATGTTTTTTATTATGATACAGGTGTATTTAATAATCAGAGCAAACTATGTCTGTTAGAGGTTTATAATTCAACAGTCAACACTACTACAGTCGTTCACCAATTTGATGGGAAGGTTTTCTTTGACCATGAATCGCTAAAAAAACTATCGCCAAACGAATATATAATGTTCTATGAAAAGAGTTCATTCGATCCTTATTCCCAATATGACTTATATATGGGATACTACAATAACCAAGATTTTGTAGAAACACAATTGACAAATACAGCTGATACTGTTGAAGTAAGAACAAGTTGCGAAGTAGGAGAAGAATATGTTCATTACCTATGGGCATCAAGTGAGTACAAAGGAACTGATACCATCGACCCTTATAAAACAAAAATATTTTACAATAGATCTCGCATTTCTGATATTAAACAGCAAGTTATCAATAAACGATTACAAGATAAAGTGGTTCAATTAAACGATTCATCCCACAATAGCATGTATGATTATTTGTTCTTCTTTAATAAGAAAATTTTAATTCTAATCCCTAAAACTTTGTATTTTTGCAGTTAAAAAGTTGATAATATGGAATTTCTGAAAAATATTCTTGAGATTTTTAGTTCTATAATGCAGAATTCCCCAATATGTGATTATATTTCCTCAATTCTGCTTGGAGGATCATATATAGCAAAAAACACACACTACAAGAGTGACTTAGATTTATTAATTGTCTGTGAAAGAGAAAGAAGTACTGAGTTGTATGAATATTTAATGTCCTCAATTACAGAAAAGACATTAATGGATACATTGGATATAAAAATCATAGAGAAAAATCAAATAAATCTTATAAACAACAGTATCTATTCCCCATTCTTCTACCATTTTGCTTTACATTCTATTGTTCTTGTAGGTGAGGATTTAAGAGATCGATTTAATCTTAAAGATGAATGGAAACATCAAGCAATTCACAAAAGCCTAGAAAATCTTGAATTAGTAAAAAAACTGGTATATGAATTCTTTCAACCTAGAAAGGCAGAAATCTTACTATTTGAAATCGCAAAAAGAATATGTATAATTTATGAATTAAAATTTAATAGGAACAATATGAAACACAAGCAAATTGATACAGTTTTGAATTCTATTTTTGGTAAGAGAATCACAAAAATTAAAAATGCCATTAGGCAACAAAGGTCTTGGCTTACAGTGATGCTGAAGGAGAATAGACTTCAAATTTCTTTTGTACAGGAAATAAAATGTAAAAAAGGAAAGATAATTAACTACAATGATGATTATTGTAGTTTCATTGAATCAACAACAGAACTCGTTCTTAAAATGGGAAATCAATGTTATTAAAGAAAAACCACTAATGCAAGGTTATTGAAATACACAATTCAAAAATTAATATCGTAAAAACTGCTTCTAATTCTATCATTGCACAATTGTTAAGATATGCAATTCGAAAATTCGAGTTATTAGCAAAAATAGAGAAATCTTCTGATAACAGTAAACTGAAAGAAATACTGAATGAAATGAGAACAATTGAAGGAAGAAAAAACTATATTTATGTAAATTTACCAATAATTGCTAAAAAACTCGAACCTTAGCAAAAATGAAAATAGGGAACTTAGCTCCCCATTAAGTTTTTCAATACAGCCATAACGGTATGAAGACGATTCTCAGCTTCATCAAAGACAATGCTATGCTCACTTTCAAAAATTTCTTCTGTTGCTTCTTTGTGCTTGTAAGGTACTATAGAAGAATGTCATTAGTTAAACTTAATTTCCTGAGAGCATGTCTAGTATATTTAGAAAGAAGTTTACCTATTGTAGTTAAGCAAACTCATTCTTTCTACTAGAAAAGACCTTAGATGTTCGAAAAGACGAGATTAATAACAAGCATCCAAAAAATACTAGGGTTAGAATCGAAACAGTAGAAAAAGTGGTCTCGTTTGGAGTTGAACCACAATTTTTTATTACGTTTGACGGATAGAGATCCAGTGAGTTTGCAGATCCATCAAGTTCATAAGTACAGTTGGAACCAAGATCTGACCAAAAATTTCCAGTATTATGAATTACATCAAACCAGATATTATTTGCTCCTGAATCATAACCTTGACTAGTTCCTCCAAGATTGTTGTCGATGAAAGTATTGTGATATATGATATTATTACTTGATTCTGCTAAGTGTACTCCATAAACAGAGTTTTGCTGTAAAAGATTATCTTTAATTAAGCAAAAATCTGAACCCCAGAGGTAGATTCCATCAGTATTTTGATAACATGTATTTCTCAAAATTTCCACATTTGAGGAATATTCAACAAGAATGCTAAAATTGTTTTGAGTACAGGAATTATTAATAAGAAAATTCCCTGGCGAGTACCATAGTCTTATTCCAGCATGGTTATAATTAATAGTGTTATTTTCTAAAGTTGAGGTGGTGGTTTCTTCTATATAGATACCGTGATCATTATTATTATGAAAACTATTGAGAAGTTGTAGAGAATAAGAATCTACAAACCATATGGCTACATAGTTTTCACTACAGTTATTGTGATTAATTGTTGAATCTGATGAAGATATAAAACTAACTCCTATGTAATTATTTGAACATGTATTATTATCCATTTCTAAATTTGAAACATTAACAAATTTCATTCCGTTGTTATTGTTTGAACAAGTGTTATTATAGATCAGTAAATTTGATGAATCTTCCAAAATCAAACCATCATTATTATCAATGAATGTGTTATCCTTTACCTCAAAATCGTTACACCAATATGCAGATACGCCCTTCGATGTATCCGTGATGGCTTGATTAGATACTTCAAAATTTGAACAATTTATCAAGAATATTTGTCCATAGAACGGATTTTGTATACTGAATTCACTAAAATTAATGAAGAAACCAAATTCTTTTTCGTTAACCCTATTATTTTGGAAATGATACCCGATATAGCTCCCAATACTCGAACCTGATATGTCAAATCCGTCATAAGTTAAAGAATTGTTGATAATGGAAGAACCAGAGGAATACGACATAGATATCCCAGCACTATTATTATTACAATAATTGTTTACTATGTTTGAATTGATACAATAATTCACGATAAGTCCATTCTGATTACTAGAAAAGGAGTTATTGATTAAAGAGATTTCAGGAGAGAACCTTAAATTCATCCCATTAACATTGTTAACACAAGTGTTGTTAGATAATATAATGCCTTCTGAGTTTTTTACAAGGAAACCTGTGAAACTAAGACTACAAGTGTTATTCGTTATTGTAATATTTTCACTCCAACGCACCATTAAACTTGTATGAGCAGAAGATAATTCTTGGTTTGATATTGAGATGTTAGAACAATTTACTATAATTAGTTGACTATAGACAGGTTCTGAGAGAAAGATAGAAGAAAGATTTGTAAAATAACCTAACTGTTTTTCATTAACCCAGTTGTCTTCAATTGTCAAGCTTACAAACTCATCAAATGATGTAGCTTCATCAAATTCTAATCCTCTTTTGTATAATGTGTTACTGATCATAATCGAACTTGGAGAGTTAGAAAGAAAGATGTCCAAGTCTGTTTCATCAAATATGTTGTGGGTTAGTTTCGAAGTTGGAGAGTTAGAAAGTAGTATCCCTAAATCTGTATCTTGGATAGTATTATTGATTACTATAGTACCCTGTGAAGAATAAATCGATATACTTACATCTTTAGTATTTTTAATAGTATTATTGATAATTGATGCTGTTTCATGTGCTACATTAATAATAGAAATTCCAAAACCTTCTGTACTTACAAAACAATTTCGAATAACAAAAAAACTAGATGTATCACTAATCTGGATACCAACCGATTCCAGTGTCGTAATATTGAAATTTTCAATGATGTAAGGATTACTTAAAGTACCTAAACCAGTAGAGCTATATTCATCGAATTGATGATTAAAGTCTATAATGATGGGAGTATCAGTTGAAGTTAAAGATTTTGTTTCAATGCTCTCATGATTATATACTGCATAAACTGAACTGCTATAATCTATAATAACTGCAGAGATAAACAAACTAAACACTATCAAAATAATCTTTTTACTACTTAGTTTTTTCATTATGAAACATATTCCTCCTCTAATGTTCTGTAATGATATCTCATCTAATAAATGTTTAGAACCAAAGTATGCCAAATAGAAAAATGGGTTGACTTTCTAAAAAGGAGCATATTTTTCTCTTTGTCTCTTTCTTCTTTTAATACCTCAATAATATATCAATTCGACTATTCTAGGAAATTCAATTGTTTATTTGATTTGTCTCAAATCTCTTAATTGGAACATATATAAGTAAGAATCTCTTGGTAATAGAGAAAAAATCCTTCCTAATATATAAGTTGAAAAACCAAAAATACTAGAGGATTTTAGATGATGGAGCTAGCTCAATTCACAAGTTTATCATACGAACTGATTAAAATGAAGAATGTCACTAGCTCCTATCTTCTTTCTTCAAGACTCATATTAAAATATATTCCTTAGTTTTGTTTATTTAGGTAAATTCTTACTTAATGGCAGTAAGTATTTCTTTGCTTTTTATAGTAAATTCCATATAATTCTAGCATCACAATAAGTGATAAAAACATACGAATTGATTAAAATGAATGCAAAGAAAATTATTGCGTATATGATGGTCTTTAGTTTGTCATTTCTGACTATTTTAACAGCATTTTCTGTTACTAAAGTTGTTACTGGCAAATTTAACAATGAAGATACATCATTTTCGAATATAGAATTAGTAATGAATGAACCAAAATTAAAAAATGACTTACAAATCTACTTTCAAGATACTATTGATTGGAAGTTTAGTGAAGGAGTCTATGAAGGTGAGATGGTTTTTGTTGATACAGCTGAATCAATTGATTGGGGTGTTGATGAAACTGATGCCGATTTAGTTTGGGGGATAACAGATCATTCTGTAGATATTGACTCCAACCATATTGCTACAGGAGATGGGGTTAATGTTGCAGTGATTGATGTATCTTTTGATACAGACCATGTAGATCTTGCGAATAATTATGTTGGTGGCTGGAATTTTATAGATAACAACTATGATACAAGTGGGAGCAATACCCATGGGACTCATTGTGCTGGTATCATAGCTGCAGAAGACAATGATGTAGATGATTCAGTAATAGGAGTTTCCCCTGAAGCCAACATATATGGATTAAAAGTGGAATTGTCTGCCAATCCTAACGACCCTGATGAAGTTAAAATTGTATATTCAGATATCTATGAAGCTATAAATTGGTCAATTAACAATGATATGGATGTTATTTCGATGAGTATCTCAATCCCTTACCTAGAGCCTAGTGAAAATTATATAGATACCACTGATTTAGAAACCATAATCAATACAACATGGAATTCTGGTATTGTTTTGGTAACTAGTGCAGGAAATGATAACTCATTAATTTCTAGTTCAACCTTAGCTTATCCGCAGAAATTCTATAATATGATTACAGTAGGAGCTATA
>CAZPXJ010000015.1:0-37830 GCA_964590855.1 uncultured archaeon | reverse complement strand
ATGTCAATTAAAGTTACAACAGATGTAACCACATGCATCCCAAAGGAATTTGCAGATAAAAACGACATTGAATTTATTGAATTTTACTTAAATATAGATGGAAAACCAACTAAAGAGTTTTCAGAATTAGATAGAGAAAAATTCATGAATGAATTAATTGATATGGACCCCTTTCCTACATCCAATTTTCCTAGCCCTCAAGAATATCTTGAAGCTTTTCAGAAAATTTTTGACGATGGTTATAATGAAATATTTCATATTGGACTTAGCCCAAATATTTCTGGAGCTCTAAACTCTGTTAAAGCAGCTGCTAAAAGACTGAAGAAGCATAAAATTACGGTCTATAATAGTGAAATTATGGCCCCAAGTCAAGGATTCATGGTACTTATTGCTATAAAAATGTTAAATCAAGGAAAAACTCCTGATGAAGTGATTGAATATTTAGAACCTCTCAAACAAAATATTTATGGTGCGGGATTATCTGTTAATTTTGATATTCTTTTTAAATCAGGTAGAGTGAAAAAAAGTGCAGGACTTACAATTTTCTCTTCTTTAATGAAACTTAAACCTTTATTTGAACTAAACTTTGAAACAGGAGTAACTGGTATAGGTGGAGGTTTTGGCTTTAAAGGTGCTATTAAGAAGATTGTTAAAAACATAGAGGAAAAAACTGATGAATCCTTAACTTATGATCTCATCTTAACTGACGCAGGAGCACCAGAATTACTTAAGAAACTCGAACAAGCTGTTAAGAAAGTAAGAAAGATTAAGAATGTACATCACTGGCCTATGGTTTCAATGATGATTCATACCTGTGGAAAAGGTTCGGTAATGGCAACTGTGTGTCCAACACTAGATGATATTTAAACTAGTTTAACCATCTTTCAATTCTTTTTCTTTTTATTTTCTTTTCTTTTCTAAGCAAGTGTTAAATAGCTAGACTGTCAGTTATTTTTGATGAATTGGAAGAAAATACTCTCAACTAAGAAATTTGCAATTCCCCTTTCCCTCATACTTCTAACTTCTATCATTGTACCTGTTTTAGTTATTACTCTGAAAACTGATGACCCCATCTAAATAGCTTCTGACGAGGATTTCTTGAAGTACCAATTTGATGGTAATGGAACTGCAGAAGATCCTTTCCTTATTGAAAATTTAAACATCAAGAATAAAATACATACAACAGACGGAGCTATAGAAATTCGTGATACTACATTCCATTTCATAATCAGGAATTGTAGGATATGGGGATACACAATGGTTAACATAAGAATTGCTGGAGTTGGCGATGGTACTGCTAAATTGATAAACAATAATATTGATGGCAGTAAATCAATATTGGGATATACTCACAATGGTATTGCTTGTTATAGAACAGATGAAGCTATCATATCGAACAACGAGATATCTTTTTGCGGTAATGCCATTGACATGGAAAGTTGCCATAGTTCAGTGATTGAAAATAATACTTGTCTTAACAATCAGTATGGAGCTTATATCAGATACTGTGATTCTCTATTAGTACAGAACAACAATTTCAGTTTAAATCAGTGTGGATATCGTGGTTCTATTTCAAAATATACAATCATACACAATAACGAATTTCTTGGTCGATTTTCATCAGAATCGCCTGGTACAGGAAGAGATATGTTAGGCCCTGCAATTTGGATATATGCAGGAGATAGCAGTTCTATAACCAATAACACTTGTTCCTTTTATCCTGATATTGGTGTTTATTTAGACCGTTCTCCATACAGTAATATTTCCTATAATATACTGTGTGACAATCGTGGAACAGAAACGGGTATGGGCATTAGACTATCGAATTCGAATTTTAGTCGAATTTTCTACAATTCTATTTCATATAATGAAGCAGTTGGTGCTTCGATAACGAATTCATATAATAACACAATTCATCATAATGCTTTTGTTAATAATGGGAATGGAGTTGAGGATCATGCTACTGAATATAATTCTGATTTTAACAATTGGTATGATATACTTCTTCTAGAAGGTAATTTCTGGTCTTCATGGGGTTATCTAATACCTTTTCCAATTACAAACAGTAATTCAACAGATCCCTACCCTCTCAGTTCTAACCCACTCACTTGATCAGTCTATTTTTCTTTTTCCAAATATTTCTTTTAAACGCTTATCTCGTTCTTCTGTACTAATCACCACTTTTCCACTTTTCTGATAAGCTGGGATTAGTTTCCCGTTATAGATCACTCCTGTATAATCTATAGTGATGGTGTGTTTGGTTTCAATTATTTCTCCTTGGACAGTTATTTGTTCTCCAATTAACTCATGTAAAACTGGATCCTTCATCCATCTCATCACCTTAGTACCAATATGGATTTCCCCCCATTTATCATATTTGTCCGTTGGGCAGATAAAATAAACTGGTCCTTCAGATAATGTACCCACCCCAGACTGACGAGAGATTAGCTTTCCTGTGATTTCTCCTTGATAAATTCCCATGATGTATTCCCACATGGAGTTTTTTTTACTCCTTAAATACTTTTATTACCCAATACCCCCTCAGACAATAGCATTGTTTCATGTAATGAAACTGCAATTGTATTTCCCTAGTTTATTAATCAAAGTGCTAATTATTGTTTGATAAGCTTCTGCTTATCTTTGTTTAGTCGCAAATCTTGTAGAATGGGTGTAGACAAAAAAGGGGAGGGAGTTCACCACCTACTCGATTTGTGTATATTCCCTATTGCTTTCCTTCTTCGTTTATGGTAAAAAATTCTTTTGACTATTTAAATCAAAGTCTCTATTATATAATGAGGAAAGAATGACAACTATCATAAACGATGCACAACTTCAACCCCTCGTAAAAAGTTTGCGAGAACTGCAGACCCCTCTCTTCCTAGTTAATGGAAGACTGGAACGCATTGACAAGAGTTCTGACCACAGGCATGTTTTCAGGTTTATCGAGATTATCCGAGACCTTACCAAACGCGCCATTCCTGAGAGCATTTTTACGGAATCATTTCTCCAATTCCAATATTTGAATGATCTATTACAGGAAAGCCACTCTAATGATGTTAGTTTCAACAATGATGACATGCTAGCCTATTTTCTAGCTATACTTGACTCTACCTTGCTATCCCATGGCCAAGAATTACAAACTAAGCATATTCACAGAATCTTGAAATTTTGGGGAGTTGAGAAGGAACTTACAGTGTTTTCCAGAAAAATCACACAAACAAAGACCAGTTTGGATAACGCTAATCTTCTCCGAGACAATATTCGGACTTGTACCGAAGAACTCCTCTTCAAGAGCAACTTGCTTATAGACTACCTCAAAGACATCCTCCCAAGACATTCTTACCAGCTAGAGCAGATAATTGAACGCATTGAGACGTTAGTTCAACAAGGAGTTATTCCCTATGCTAGCATAACTGATGCAGTTCTGATTATGATAGTGTCACTTTTCCCACTTTATCTTGAAGTACCAGCAATTAGGTTGTATACTATGCTTCATCTCCAAGAAGATTTGAAAATTGATCTTCAATTGATGAAGAAAGATGTTGCGCGATATGTGCAAAGATTGGAGAGTTACAACATACTATAAGTGAGGTTAACAGTAGGAGCAGGGTACTCAGTACTTTTAGCCCTAGTTTCCATTTCCACAGAGCTTACTTATTAATGCTTGAAAGTAAAAATAGGTAACCTTATAAAAGTTAGAAAAACAAACTCAACAAAGTATCATAATTATTAGCTAATAAAATAAAGTGATTCTATGAGTAGACCCCCTGAAGATATACTTTTAGAGATTAACGGGCTCAAGACTTACTTCTTTACAGAAGAAGGTGTAGTAAAAGCAATCGAGTCAGTAGATCTTGTCGTTTATAAATCTGAAACCCTGGGCTTAGTGGGTGAATCAGGTTCAGGTAAGTCAGTCACTGCTTTATCTATTCTTGGGATTGTTCCTGATCCTCCAGGTAAAATTCTAGATGGTGAAGTGATTTTTCATGGTCAAGATTTGAGAAACCTTAGCGATGCTGATATGAGAAAAATCAGAGGAAATCAGATTGCTATGATCTTCCAAGATCCAATGACCAGTCTTAATCCAGTATTCACTGTTGGTGACCAGATTAGTGAAGCTATTATGCTCCACCAAAAAGTGACTAAAAAGGAAGCTAGAGAGAAATCTGTCAAGATAATGTCTCTCGTAGGTATTCCTAGTGCTGATGAACGTGTAGATAATTACCCCTTCGAATTTTCTGGAGGGATGAGACAACGTGTTATGATTGCTATGGCTCTCAGCTGTAATCCTGAATTACTAATCGCTGACGAACCATCAACTAGTCTTGATGTTACCATTCAAGCACAAATTCTTGAACTGTTAAAAGCTACAAGTGAAGAGTTTGATATGAGTATCATTCTTATTACCCATGATATGGGTGTTATTGCAGAAATGTGTGACCGTGTAGCAGTTATGTATGCTGGATATATTTGTGAGATTGGCGATATTATGGTTATATTCAAATCTCCCTATCATCCATACACAAGAGGTTTACTAGGTGCAATTCCAAGACCCGACGCGGAAAGAGAAGATCTTACGATTATCCGAGGATCTATTCCAAATCTTATCAATCCTCCCTCTGCATGTAGATTTCATCCAAGATGTGACTATATGATGCAAGGATTATGTGAACATCACCTCCCAGATTTGGTTGAGATTGAACCCGAGCATATGGTGAGATGCCACCTTTATACAGATGAAGGAAAAGCTTGGATGCAAGAACGTGGTGAGAAAAAAGTAATTGGCCAATTGCCAAAAGCAATAACAATTTAGGTGAAAAAAATGGGTAGTACTGAATCTTTTATAGAAAAACTTGCTATTAAACAGGAGCAAAAGGGTCTTCTAGCTGATCGTATTAGAACAAAAGAAATGCAAGAAGACGTTATTTTAGAAGTCGTAAATTTGAGAAAATTCTTTGATATTCCTATACCATTTGAAACCACTTGGTTTATGATAGCATTTGTTGGAGCAATAGTTCTATTTGCTTTCTACCAACTATATGGTTTAATCTTAATCGGAGCAATTATTGTTCTGTACTTTGTTTTGCCTTATGTTCCACCATTTAACAAAAGACCAAAAGTGGCGCATCTAAAAGCGGTTGATGGAATAGATATTCAAATCAGGAAAGGTAAGATTGTTGGTCTGGTTGGTGAATCAGGTTGTGGTAAAAGTACTGCAGCAAAAACAATTATCAGATTACACGAACCTACTTCTGGTGCAGTTTATTTCAAAGGAATTGATATTAATCGTTTAACCTCTGAGGAAATGCACGAAATCAGAAGACATTTACAGATTGTGTTCCAAGATCCTTATGCTTCCTTAAATCCTCGTGCTACAGCACATGATATCATCATTGAACCATTCGATATTCATGGAGTAGCTTCTGGAGATGAAGCCAGTTACAGAGTTCTTACACTTCTGAAAGACGTAGGTCTCGCTCCTCATCATGCCTATCGTTATCCTCACGAATTCAGTGGAGGACAACGTCAAAGATTAGGAATTGCAAGAGCTTTAGCTCTAGAACCTGATTTTATCGTGATGGACGAACCAGTCTCAAACCTTGATGTATCTGTACGTGCAGCTATTATCCAGCTTATTCTCGAGCTTCAAAGGAAAATGGGTTTGACTTATCTGTTCATTGCACATGATTTATCTCTTGTTAAAATCCTCTGTGATGAGGTTAATGTAATGTACTTAGGAAAGATAATGGAAGCTGGTACAAGTGATGAGATCTTTGAATCAATGATGCATCCCTATACTAAAGCTTTGATTTCTGCAGTACCAATTGCAGATCCAACAAAACGTTCTAAGAAAATCTTCCTTACAGGAGATATCCCAACTCCTATTAATCCACCTCCAGGATGTAAATTCCAAACAAGATGTCCTCTTGTATCAGATATATGCCGTGTAGAAGAACCAACAGCAAGATGGTATTCAGAAACACATGTTGCATACTGTCACAATATTGAAGGTGGAGAAGCAAGCCCAGATTTCTATAAACAATAATCTTTCTTATTTTCCTTTTCTTTTTATTTTTGTTCTTTAGACTAAAACAAGATTTATTTAGTCTAATTCAGAGTATATGATGTTATTTAACTTGTACGTACTACTGAGAGGTAACAATCTATGAGTAGAGTAAATCTTGAATCGGCTCAGAATAATATCGAGCGATTATCTAGTAATCTGAATGAATTGCAGCAGATGCTTTCTAGTAAAAATGATGAGCTGAATGCAAAAATCAGAGAATTTAATGATGTACTCAATTCTTTCTTCAGAGAATCAGATGAAAAGAATCAGTTCTTTAGCAAAGAAGAAGAAAGAAAGAGACAAAACAATGAGCAATTGGAACAATTAAATAGTAAACTCCAAGAATTAACTTCCAGAAAAGACATTTTGCAGTCAGAAATCGCCAGCAAACAACAAGATATTGCGCAACTATCAGCTTTGGTACTTGAGAGAGAAAAATTAAATACAGAAGCCAGTCTTCAAGTTGATTCTCTTACTGATAGAATAGCAAATTTTAACAGAAAAATTGAAGAGTTCGATGTTCTTACCAATGCTTTGGTTGAAGAAAATAAGGAGAAAACTAGAACACTTGAAATCAAAAACGCAGAGCTAACAGAACAATACAGCAGAATAGTTTCTCGTTCTAAGTCTCTTCAATATCTGATTAAAAAAGATATTGTGACACTCCCTGAAATCAAAGTGATACGAAGTATGAACACTCCAGGTATTGATACCCTAGATAATCTTCGAAAAACATCAGGGGTATCAGAAGATATTATCAGAAAAATATTGCAGGATTTAGCTCAACGAGAAGTTGTTGCTTTTGACCCTTCAACTGGAAAGATCCAGCTTTTAACAAAGATAGATATTTAGGAGGAAAGAAGATGTCAATAGAAAAACTCAATGAAATTTTAAGTGATTTGAAAAAGGGGTTAGAAGAATTTTCTTCACGCTCTTCATCAACTATATCTAGTTCTAATTTAACTCTTGAATCAACAACTAATGATGTTAGAGCTATACCCGAATATCTTCTAACTCTCCAGAATTCAATTAATGATATCCAGAAAAGTAATACGAAACTGGAAGAAAGAATAGCTAATGTCAAGCAATCCATTGATACAATTACTACAGAAATTGAGATTGGTGAGAGTAACAAAGGCGATCTTGTCGAAACAGAGAGTAAGAAACGATCCTACAAAGATGATTTGGAAAGACAGATAGGTGAATCTCAACAAAAGAAAGCACAACTTGACTTAGCATTCAACGATGCAGCAGCACTTGCAACTAGAAGGGAACAAGAATATAATCAGCTGCAGATAAGTTCCAGAGAAGAAATTGAACATTTGAATCTGTCGATAAACGAAGCAGCTGCAAGAGTTAAACAAGCTGAATCAGAGAATACGCTTATTGTATATTTAATGGATGCTGGTTTGATGGATGTTCCAGAAGCTGAAGTTGTCGCAACAATCGCCTCTTATCCCAATGGTTTAAAGATTGATGAAATCAAACAGAAAGTCAAATTGGCGCCAGTAAGGGTTCAACCAACTATAAATAATCTTCTAGAAACAGTTTTGGAATATGACGCATTATCTGATTCTTATAGAATTATAGAGATGATTAAGAAAGAGCTCATGTGAGCTCTTATCCCCCCATTTTTTTAAAAAGGATTTTTCTTAAGTTAAACTACATTTTTCTAAACTAGTTTCACATATAAGGTTTTGTTTTATGTATTATCATTGTTCCTCCACACGTAATTTCAGAGTGATATAGTAAGCGTTTTAAACTTCTTGAAGATTGGCAGTATAGACCAAAATTTACAAAGTGTGTAGAGGTTATAATTATGTCAAATTATGTCGATAGAGTTTATGAACAAGTAGTTGAGAAGAATCCATCCCAACCAGAGTTTCATCAAGCTGTAAAAGAAGTTCTTGATAGCTTACAACCGGTTTTTGAGAAAGAACCTAAATTCGAGAGAAACAAAATTCTCGAAAGAATAACCGAACCTGAGAGACAAATCATCTTTAGAGTACCTTGGGTTGACGATAATGGAGAGATCCAAATTAATAGAGGTATGAGAGTACAATTCAACTCCGCTATTGGTCCTTACAAGGGTGGTCTTCGTTTCCATCCAAGTGTTAACTTAGGTATAATCAAATTTTTAGGCTTCGAGCAGATTTTCAAGAATTCATTAACCGGCCTATCTATGGGTGGTGGAAAAGGAGGATCAGATTTTGATCCTAAAGGAAAAACTGACAATGAAGTAATGAGATTTTGTCAATCTTTCATGACTGAATTATATAGACATATAGATGGTAGAGTAGATGTTCCAGCAGGAGACATTGGTGTAGGAGCACGTGAAATCGGCTATCTGTATGGTCAATGGAAGAAGATTACCCAAAAGTTTGTACCTGTTTTAACAGGAAAATCTTTGGAATACGGTGGATCTCTAGTCCGTCCTGAAGCAACCGGATACGGTTCTGTTTACTTTGCAAAAGAGATGCTTAAAACAAGAAATGAAGAATTAAAAGGTAAAACATGTCTTGTTTCTGGTTCAGGGAATGTTGCACAATATACAACAGAGAAAATCTTAGAACTTGGAGGAAAAGTTGTTACTCTTTCCGATTCTAGTGGAGTTATCTATGATCCTGAAGGTGTTACTAAAGAAAAACTAGCTTATATTCTTGAACTTAAGAATGTTAGAAGAGGACGTATCAAAGAATATGCTGAAGAATTTGGTGTTGAGTACGTTCAAGGTGGTCAGCCATGGGTATACAAAGCAGAAGTTGCTTTTCCAAGTGCTACACAAAATGAAATCAATGGTGACGAAGCTAAGACACTTGTTGACAATGGTTGCTATGTTGTTTCAGAGGGAGCCAACATGCCCTCCACAATTGATGCAATTGATGTCTTCTTAGAAAACAAAGTTCTCTTTGGACCTGGTAAAGCCGCTAATGCTGGTGGTGTTTCAACCTCTGGTTTAGAAATGGCTCAAAACTTTAGCTTTGATTCTTGGGATAGAGAAAAAGTTGATCAACGTCTTCACAGAATCATGATCAATATTCATAAGATGGCTTATGAAGCATCAAAAGACTATGGTGAACCAGGAAACTATGTGCTAGGTGCAAACATCGCAGGATTCAAGAAAGTAGCTAATGCTATGATCTTACAAGGGCACTGGTAATTCATAAAGATAGGAATCTCCTATCACTCCTTTTTCTCTTCTTGTTTTATTATCATCCCTTCACTATTTTGTGCATCTATTCGCACGATTATAGGTTGGTCTAAACTAACATGATTAACATATTTTAATTCGTGTTTAGGCTTTTTAGCTTGCAACCATTCCCAATCAATAAAGTGATTCTCTTGTGTATGTTTGATGTGGAAATAACCAATATTTGCAGTAACTATATTATGGAAGAAATGAGTTCCTTGAGAGAAATCTACCATAAAATTTTGTAATGATGTCTCGATTATTGCCCTTGCACCATTGATATTACTCCATTTAACTGGAATACCTAAAAATCTATCAGCTGTTCCCCATCGTCCAAATCCGATCAAGAGATATGGTTTACCCTCTTTATTTAAC
This sequence comes from uncultured archaeon, assembly GCA_964590855.1. GTDB lineage: Archaea > Asgardarchaeota > Heimdallarchaeia > Heimdallarchaeales > Heimdallarchaeaceae > UBA460. Next base: position 28,198 of record CAZPXJ010000015.1, on the reverse strand, counting down.
ATCGCATTAAGCTGATCAATTTCCTCTACTATTTCCAGTGTCTGAGTTTTATCAAACACTTCAGGTTTAACATAGATTATATCTTTGATGTCCTTTCGAAGCAAATTACCAGAAACATGGTTGGAATAAGCGAGGACTTGACTGACATCCACTGATTCATAATCTTCTGCTAGGAGAATTTCCTGCTGTAAAAATGGTCTAATCTGAAGTATAGAAAACACATTTTTCTCCTCAGGAGAATTCTTAAAAGTTCCAGCAAACTCTATCTCAATTGACGAACCTAGAGCTCTTTCACCAATTTTTAGAATTCTTTGCAATAAATCAGCTAAAGGAAAGATTGAATGTTTGAGTTGTTGACTAAAAGTTATTACAGGAGAACCTTCTCCAAAAAATCCATCTCTTAACACACCGGATTCAAAGTCATAAGAATCAGCAATATTTGTCAATGTTCCATCTTTAATGGCATCTGATAGATTCAATCTCTTCATATAGGGGTCATCTTTCAAGATGTCAAATTCTTTCATTGTTAAATCGATAGCATAATAGTACTTCTGACTTTGTTCTAGTAGTATATCAGGGGTTGAGAAATAGTTAAGTTTAGGATACCTAGGACAAAAACGAGCTGCTGATTCACCTTCTACAATAGTTTTACCAAGCCCAAGAGCTATGTGGGCAATGCGATCCTCTGGTTTCATATAATCACCAAAAGGATAGTAATTGTAAGAAGAAGCTGTTCCTGAAAAGTCTGGGTAAAATCTTTTATTATGTTCTTGCCCTACAACTTCTTGAATTACAACTGCCATTTTTGATTCTTCTACAGTCTGTTGTATCGTTTCAGCATAGGATTTGGCAAGCTTCAAGAATTGAGATGCATAAACTAGCTTTATAGCTGTACAAAGTTGTATTACTCTTTCATCATCTCCATCTTGATTATTAGGGATCATAAATGTATCAAAAATTCCAGCAAATGGTTGATATGCAGAATCTTCAAGAAGGCTTGATGATCTAATTGCTAAAGGACCAGTAAGATCTTTTAATAAAAAGCGCAAATCTTCTATTATGCTTTTAGAGAGTTTAGCTTTAGCAAATTTCTTTTTTATGTCTTCATCACTTGCATTAGATAAAGCAAATTCATAGAGGTTATTTTCTTCCATAAACTTGTCATATTCATCAGTTCCAATTACGATTGTTTTAGGAATTTCTACAGAAATATCCTCAAATTCTGATTCAATCAAGAAGGAATTTAGAAGGAACATAAGAAATGCAATACCTCTTCCTTTTCCTCCTAAGGATCCAGGACGAAGTCGCAAAAAGAGTATTTCAGGATGATAGTTTTCACGTGAGAAATCATTGATTATTCCTCTTGTTTTTTCTTTAACAAGTTCATTGATGGTTTTAAGTAGGAAAACTTGAAGTTCTTCCTTCGTAAATTCTGATACTTTTCTTGGTTTTAGTTTTTCAGCTATTTCAAACTCCCCTCGTGCATGCAACCAATTTGAGAAATGATCGTTTTTACCATGGAAAACTAAGCACTCTAATGGAACCTCAGATATTGTATTAAAGAATGTAATTACATCATCAGCTTTGCCAAACACTTGACCATCTTGGTCTCGAAAAACGAAATCACCAAAGCCTACATAATCAAGAAGCCATTTACGTAAGTCCCACATCATTCCATGAGAACGTTTGTAGATGTAAAAACAACCCATTTCCTCAGCTTCTTCTCTGTAAAATTCTTTGCTAGATTGAAGAACTATAGGAAGATTAGTATTTTCTTCTTTAATCTTGCTAGCAAATAGAAAACCTGCGTTCTTATTGAGTTTACCATCAACTGGGAACTCAATATCTGAAATTACTCCCATCACATAATCTTTGTACTTCTCATAATATGATAGAGCTTCTTCATAGGTTTCAGCTAGAAGAATTTTTGGTCTTACTCTCATTTTCAGTAAATCTTGGAAATCATTTGTTCCCTCACTCACTAATCGATGAGTTTGCCTCATGATTTCCCCATAAATTTCTGGAAGAAGCAAAGAATAGAAGCGTGTAGAATCGTCCACAAAAATGAAAACCCTAACATTTCCATTCTGAGTATCATAATCAGCGTTAAATTTGTCTTCAAGATGTTTAATTATGGCTACAAAGAGTTTAGAATCACCATTCCACACAAAAACACGGTCGATTCCTTTTCTTTTTTCAAACTCAGGAAGGTATTTGATTTCAACAACGCTATTTAATAGCAAGATAACAGGTATATTTTGAATGGATTTTACGTTAGCTCCGAATGAAAAAGCATCCATGTCCCCTAACCTTCTCATTGTTATAACCAAATCAAACTCCTTTTCCTCTAACAAATCTAGTGCTTCATTTGCAGAAGAAACACGAGTGATTCTTGGTAAGGTTCTGAGATTAAGGTTCTGAAATTCTTCATAGATCTGATCGGATAAACGTCCATCTTCTTCCAGCATGAAACTATCATATATGCTTGAAACAAGTAGAACATTTTTCATCCTTATGCTCATTAACTCATGAAATATTTTGTATTTGGGTTTATACTCAAGAAAGAAACTTTCTGCTTCTTGTTGCGAAGACAATTGTTAACCTCCTTATTATTGAAGTGTGTTACAATAAAAGATAATATTCTTCTATTTTAAACATGTTGAAAAAAAGAAATGAGAAAATTCTCATTTAACTTTGAACTGTTGGATCATCAGCTTCGTTACCAGTTCTTCTAATGAAAAGTGTACAAACTAATGCTGCAACAAAGAAGATGAAAGAATACAAGAACAAAGCACTTACATTTGTAGCATCAAAAATTGCACCAGCAACTACAGGTGAAACAATTGCAGCTGTGGCGGAGAAGAAGTAGTATAAACCAGTGTAAGTACCTAATCTAGCGGCTCCAGCAAGTTCCCATACAATAACTATACTATTGATATTTACGAATGCCCAGAACATTCCTCCAAAGAAGAGCAAAACACCGTCAATCATTATTTCCCACGTCCAATAAAATGGCAGAAAATCAACTATTACTCTTAAAGCAGGTATATCAACTAGTGAGAATATCACTAGAGGAATCATTACGATAATGAGTCCAACAAGTCCGATAATGATAGTGTTTTTTCTTCCTATCTTTTTGGCAATCAAACCAGCTGGAATTGCGAAAATGATGAATGTTAAGGAATATATTCCTAACAGCATACTTGCATCAGCTTCGTTCACAATACCAAGAAGATTCGGATCTGTCGCATATGTACTAAACCACGTTTCAATTGCATTGAATGCAAAGAACCAGAAGAGTATAGCAAGAAGGATGAATATCAAACTCTTATCCTTGTCTACGAACATGTTACGAATTGCTTCTTTAAGACTAACTTTTTCCTTCTCTTCAACATCTATACGTTCCTTAGGTTCTCTAACGTTGAAATAGAGAGTTACTAAGCACAATACCATTACTATGGAGACTATCCAGAAAGAGAGTACAGGATTAATCTTATAGATTGCAGCCATTACAAAAAGCCCGATTAAAGAACCAACACCACCTAGAAGGTTGATGACAGCGTTACCTCTGCTTCGATATTCTTTGGAAACAAGGTCTGGCATAAGGGCTACCACTGGAGATCTATAAAATGCCATTGAAATGTTGAAACCACCTATGATCAAAATCAGCAGCCATAAAGTTTGGATAACTGATGGGATTAACCCAAAGAAAAGTGCAGCGATTGGGATGCCTATCATAATAAAAGGCATACGACGTCCAAATCTAGTCCAAACGTTATCAGATACCTTGCCTAACCAAGGTTGAAGTGTTATTGCAGCTATGTTATCAATCACCATTATAATACCAATAATGAGCTTTGCATTAGGAATATCCCCAAGCAAGTCACGCAAAAAGATTGGTACATAAACGTTAAACATAGACCAAGTTATTGCGGTTGTGAAAAAACCTAAACCGATAATAGCAGTATAAAGATATGAAAAGCCTTTACGATCTCTTGCTTCCACAAACCTAGATACAATTGACATGAAATAAGAATAACATAGCATATATAAAATCATTTTGCAGAACAAAAAACACTAATAGAAATATCAGAAACTCAATTAGACTACTTAAAAGTCTATTCTGCTACAGTTTAAGGAATTTCAGTAAGTCTATTCTAATTATTAGGAGCATCCGAAAAAATTTTTAATGTCTGAACATTTGTACTAACAGAGCTAACTCAGCTTTTTTATGTAAGGTTGAGAAAATTAGTGTGATGTGCTAGACAATGGACCCTGATAATCAAGGAAATGAAACATTGATTCAAGAAGAGGATTTTCTAGAATCAGAAACAATTATTCCATTGTCTCAGAGAGATGCTCTAATTGTTGAAATGTATGAAGATGGTCTATCTACATACGATATAGCTCTCCAGCTGGAAGTTAACCGACATACCATATCTAGGATTCTTAAAGAGAACAAGATAGAAACTAGAACTACTGCAGATTATCATAAATTGAAGCACGAGGAAATTGAATTATTGTTTAAGGAAGGTAAAACCAAACACGAGATAGCAAAAGAACTTGGTTTAACTTATTATACTGTAAGAAAAGTGCTTGAAGATAAGGGGTTGATTCTCAACAGGAAAGATAGAGAATCAGTAGCAATAGCACGATACATCCAAATGAAAAATAAAGGATATGAGAATGAGTACATCGCAATATTTCTTGATCTATCGGAAAAACAGCTAAATAAGCTAATTCGTAATTCGGGAGTAAATGTTACTTCAGTTAGGCAACAATCAAGAGATATCGAAGTCTTGCCAGAAATTGTTCTTCAGAAACTACAAGGGATGACTATAAGCGATATTTCAATGAAATATGAAATCGATATAGTCATAGTTCGAGGGGTTCTTTACGAGTTCGGTCTCTCAAACAAAAAATAAATAAGATTTTGTGCATTTATAACTTCTTGAAAATACAATTTTACTTTTGTTGAGAAATGTTCTTCTTAAGTTTTTTATATCCCTCAGATTGTTCTTCAAAAAACCACATTTGTGGTAGTTCGAGGATATTTGTAAATGTGTGATCATTGCTTGAAACATGGTACTGCTGGAAAATGGTACCTGAACGCTAAAAACTACTCAATGGAAGTTATGGAAGAATTTAATCAAGATGAGGATTCCCTCAAAGAATTTCTTCTAGAACAGTACAAAACTTTTGAAGCAATGCAAGTTAGAAAAATTGCTGGGTTCAGTGCTGAAGGCTTGGGATATAAAATGCAAATCCCAATCGTGGGGAGGATTGTGAAACATCTTGCAGAAAGAATGCTTCATTCCACTAAATCCAAATGGAATCCAAAACAAGCGGAAGGACATATAGGACAAGTAGTCCCTCTAGATGATGCTATTGCCATCTTAGAAAATTGCGTTGACGAAAATACAATCATAATGAAATACTGTATGTGTAGATTTCAATCTAGAGCAGAAAAAGAAGCTTGTTGTATTAACTTTGGAGTTATGAGCGATGTCATTGACAAACTTCCACGTTTTATTCCTGAACCAGAAGATAGTAAATTCAGAATAACAAAAGATGAAGCAATAGAGAAATTTACTGAGTTTAACAAGAAAGGCTATATTGGTACAATATGGTATGGTGCTTTTCCTTATATCAATAACCTTTGTGCATGTCAGACTCCTGAGTGTGCAGGGATTAGACCTCGTTTGGATTTTGGGATCAAATCTATATTCAAGGCAGAATATGTTGTAGAAAACAATCCTGACAACTGTCAAGGATGTAAACGATGTCTAACCATGTGTCAATTTGGGGCAATAAGTTTCAATGAGATAACAAAAACAGCTGAAATTGATCAATCAGCATGTTATGGGTGTGGTGTATGTCTTCATGCATGCAGGTTTGACGCTTTGAAAATCATTCCAAGACAAGTTATTCCAGCTCTAGCGGGAAATTACTAGGAGTGTGAGGAAGTGGGAAGAATTAAGATTAAAATTGATTATTCAATCTGCGGCGATGGTAACAAAATTGATCCTAGAAATTGTGCGATATGCATGAAAGTATGTGAGCCTGCATTATTCTTACTCCACCAATCGTTAGAATTATATGAACAAGATAATCAATATGACCCACAAATTTGGAGAATTACACCTCTTTATCCATCTCTCTGTACTCTCTGTATGAAATGTGTTGAGCAGTGTCCTGAAGGTGTAATTACAATTAAGAGTTGAGAAGAAAAATGAGAGAAAACAATAATCTAGGTAACTGTCTTGTTATTGGTGGGGCAGGAATGCTTGGCTATGAAATTGCACAACAGTTATTAAAAGAAGGATATTCAGTTAGAATTCTAGATATAAGCAACGCTGTGATTGAAGGAGCTGAAATCATAGTAGGGGATATTCGTGATAAAGAAACAGTTGAAACTGCCTGTAAAGATATAAATACTGTATTTCAAACTGCTGCTGCAGTATGGGATCCTAATTTGACTAGAGAGATTTACGATGAAGTCAATATCCAAGGTAATAGAAATGTAATAGAAGCATGTAACAAACAGAGTGTTTCAAGATTAATCTATACAAGTACCTTAGATGTTGTTGTTGATGGAAAGAAGCCAATAACTTACGGGGATGAATCACTTCCATACCCAAAGAAAGTTCCCAAAGATCATTACTCAAGAACAAAAATAGTTGCAGAAAAGGACATTATTGCGGCAAATGGTGTAAATGGTTTGTTAACTTGTTCATTAAGACCAGTTGGGATGTATGGTCCAAGAGATAGGTATCATATTGCAAACATTATCAAAGTTGCAAAAAGCAATGGTAATATTAAATTGGGAAATGGAACAGCTTGCTTCAGTCATGTATACTCGGAAAATGCAGCACATGCACATATCTTAGCTGCTAAACATTTACACGAAGGTTCTCCCGTATCAGGAGAGAGTTATTTTGTTGCTGATCATCAACCTGCTAATAATTTATTCACATTCATGGAACCATACCTTAGAGAACTAAATCTTCCAGTTCCAACCCAATCAATACCATACAGGGTAGCTTATTTCTTGGCATTTTTTGCAGAAATTTTTGTTCCAAAATCTAATTTCAATAGATTTGCAGTTATACAAACTTGTGTCGATCACACATTCATTAGCGATAAGGCTGAAAGAGATTTTGGTTACAAACCTATTGTTTCAAAGGAGGAAGCATTCCAAAAAACAGTGGAATGGTTCAGAATGCAAGAAAATCAAGCAAACTAACATAGTCAATCAAATTGATTTAAATAATCGATTTACAACTAATAGTATAATCACAAGACAATATAAACAAAAAATAAGGTGATAAAATGGGAAAAATAGGTAAAGCAATAGGAAGACTAATAGCTTTTGCATTATTCGCATCATGGTTTGTTTTTACAATATGGGGTATTGTTGAATGGAATGATACATCAGGAGTTCTCGTAAGTCAAAAAACACTGATCATACTTCTCTATGTACCTTTCTTCATTGGAATGTTTATTCTGTTCATAATAGTTATGGCAGTAGGAGCAATTTCCAAAGCTAATAAGAAAAGAAAGGATAAGAAGAAGGATAAAGAAAGTGGAGAGATTAAAGGTCTAGAAGATCTAAAAAAACTTGAAGACGTTAAAGATTTCGAAGACTTCAAAGCTATGATACCAGAGAAGTGGAAAGAAAAATTCAAAGAGTGGGCTGAAAACCAAGAAAAATAGTCTATTTCACGAAGTTTTAGAAATTCTTTAAAATAGACACACAAAAACATCTTGAAAAGAATGGACATCCCCTCTAAATTCGATAGCAAAATCGATGAATTAACAATTGAAAAACGAGACTATCAGTTAGCTGCTGTAAATGAAATTATGGAAGCACTTCCTGATAACTCTATTCTTCTTAATTATCCATATGGGACTGGAAAAACAGTTATTGCTCTTTTATCTTTTTTGGCAGTAAAAATGCAAAAACCAAATGCCAAATTTATTTTTACATCAGCCCGAGAAGCAGCCGGATTAAGATGCCGCCAAGCTTTAGAAATGGGTAAGAAATTCGGTTATATTGAGCATTTAGGCTATCTTTATGATCCTTCTGGTAAAGGATTAAGCTTAAGACAAAAAAGCAAGATGTATGAAGCATCTACAGTAATATTTTCTCCTATTACATCGCTTATGAACGATTACTTCGAGATTAAAACCAAACTTCGCATTAATATTCTAGAAAATATCGACATATGTGTCATTGATGAAGCTACAGATATCCTTGCCAGAGATATGTCTGGTTTTCGAAAGAGTAAGTACTTTGAGGAATTGTTCAAACTAAAAGAAAAAGGAAACAATTTTCCTATTCTAGCCTTATCTGGAACTAGAGATAAACAAAGAGCTAGTGCAATACTCAAGCTACTGGGAGTAAATACTCTAATGATGCAAAGATTAGATCTTTCACCCTATGAAACTGTAACTAAAATCCACAAAATCCGAAGAGAAGATTATATCAAGATAGATCAGCAGATTTCAGCACAAATTACCAAACCAATTGAAATAATTCAGAAAGGACTTGGTGTGAAAATTTCACGTTTAGAAATAATAAAAATGTCGTATAGTGGAGCTTTGGAAAGACTAGAGCGAATGAATAAGTATCCTGGTAAACTTGGCAAATACCAAGTTAAGGATGAAGAAACAAAAAACGAGCTCATGCTTGCGTTTAGAAGATTATTCAAATTTAGTCATGCAAGATTGCTCTTACTAGAATCTACTCCTGGGGAATTTCTAAAATATATTGAGGATGATGATAATAAAGAAATTTTCAAGAATGTAATTGAGCTAGGAAAGGAATTAGTAACCTATCGAGTGGATCTCCCAATGTATGAAAATCCGGAAGAGAAGGTTACACGAGCTCTTGTTCATCCAAAAGTGTATACAGCAATAGATATTATCCACGAACACTTATTCAGAGGAGCACAAGTGCTTATTTTCACCAGATATCTAGCCTTAGGTAACTATCTTCACAGACTCTTAAACAATCTAGGTTTTCCAGAAGTAAAATATCTTTCAGGTCAAAGTACAGAAGATTCTAGAAAAATTACTTTGAAGAGCTTTGATGAAGGAAATGTGAACGTATTAATCTTTACTCCCCTAGGGGGAAGAGGGTTAAACTTGGAAGCAGCTGACGTAGTCATTCATCTAGATATAACTACCAACATCGATGATATGATACAAAGAAGAGAACGTGCAAGAGGGTGTATGGAATACGTTTTAGTTCTTGAAGAAACAAGTGAAGAAGGTAAAGTCAAAGATTACAAGAAGCTCATTGGAGAAGATGATGAGGAAGAGGAACAAGAACCAGAACAAAATCAAGATCAAGAACAAGAACTAGGAGATGAAGTACTTCCTCCAGAGGAGTAGATAATAAAAAAACCGTAGAATTTTAAACGGGAGGGAAGAAGAGAACAAGCTCCCTCCCGGTTTTTGGTTTGCTTAAATACTAGACTTTGCGATCAGCGACGTTCGCACGGTCAGCGTGATTAAGTCAGCTCTTTTTCGAATAAACCTGCACTTGGTTGGCCATATTTGAAATTCAAAGTATCAAAGTGCTTTCTTAGTTCCAATCGTCCTCTAAACAACCACGCAAAGAAAATTTCAATATTTTCCTTCTTACCAATTTCCTTAACTCTAGTAGCTAATGCTAGTAGATACTTTGTTTCAGTAACATAAGTAAAAGGTAGATTAGCTGTGGTTGGTTTTATATCATTACGATAAATTAGAGTAGTTCCAACTATTTCTCCATCTTTTTCAATTACTAAGTGAGCAACAATATTGCCAGCTTCATTGCTAAGTTCGTTGAGGAGCTGCTTTTCTGATTCTTCGGAAATCTCGTCAAACTTTCTAACGAGTGATAACCATTTCTCGAGATCTTTGTTTTGGTCAAATTCTCGAACTTCGATTTCTTCACCTATTTCCTTCAAATCCGTACCATTCAAGATATAGACTATGTTGTCTTGATCCTTAATATGTTTGTATCCCCATTTGTGCGCAAGATCATAATTATTCCCTGAAATTGCAGAGACATAAGTTTCTACAACCTCGACACCTTTGCTTTTTAAAGTATCATAAGCTTTCTCAAGTAGCAAGTCAGTAGCTCCCTCATTTCCAGGCAAGATAGAAGGGAAGACGAGGGATGCTCTCTTCCTTCCATCTTCTTTGGGCTCAATGACTTTCGAGGTTAGGAAACCAATCATTTCTTCACCTTTGAAACAATAGTGTCTTGTCTCTGGATCGAAATCTGGTTTTGAGTAGACCACTTCCAGTCTTTCAGCGGGAGTTTGGTGAGCAAACTGCCAAGTTTGTGCTACCTGATAGCCAATACTAGCTTGCTCCTGTTCGAATCCCTTCTGGTAACTCTTGAGGGTGTACTCTTCCATAATAGCTCTGGCTCTCAAACATTTATAAGTATTTCTCACATGTTGAGATTACTTTCCCACATGTATGAACCACTATCTCTAGTTTCGAGAACCATACATTTTTTGTAAATAAAGAACACTGCAGGGGGAGAAAAAGAATAGAACCAGAAGAGAGAATTAAAATCAAGGAATCTTACACAGGACAGTTTCTATAACCTTCAAAAGAAAATTACGAAAATAATACAAAAAGAATCAAAAAGAAAAGAAAAAGAAGAGCTTTAGGCTAGTTCAAACATATTACCCCTATTGAATAGAGCATGGGGATCTAGAACCTTTTTCACTTCTTTCATTTGATTGACACCATCTTCTCCATACATTACTATAAGGTATTCGTGTTTGATTTTTCCGATGCCATGTTCAGCGGAGACTGAACCACCAAATTCAACAGCTTTCTTAGCAAATTTTTTGTAGAGTTTTTTACCTAATTCTAACTCATTCATGTTCCTTGGAAGGATATTTACATGAATGTGGGAATCGCCTATGTGACCCCACATAACATATTCTAGATTGTGTTCCTTTAGTGTTGAATGATATATATCCATTATCTCTCTGAAATGTTCATGTTTAACTGACATGTCTGTTCCAAGCTTATGGATACCAGGATACTCGTTCTTCCTTTTAGCTATAATTCCATTAACAGTTTCAGGAACTGCATGTCTCATAGCTTTGAAGTTTTCTCTTTCTACTTCATCAAAAGCTGACCAACAAGAATCTATTGAAGAATTACATTCTTCTGCCATTCCTTCAATTTTTTCTAGTATATCTATCAATTCATCTTCAGTATAGGGAATTTCAAAGAAAATGGCAGTTTTAACTTCTGGGGGAATCGTTAGTACATTTGCTAAGGCAGGGTTTGTTTTCGCTTTTCCTTTAAGCAATTCAAAGGAATTTTCATCAAAGAATTCGATATATTCAACTGCCAAATCTTTATCTTCGCGCAGTTTTTCAACAAAACTAATAGAGTCATCTTCAGATGTAAAGAACATAACATTAGGTAAGCCATTGGGTTTAGGAATCAACCATAAATCAACTTCAGAAATGAAACCGAATATACCCTCGGAGCCAATGAAAAGTTCAATCAGATCCATATTTGGTTCTACATATAATCCTGCAGCATTCTTTGCTTTAGGCATTTTATAGGTTGGCAGTTTAACAATTATCTCTCCACCTTCTTTCTTTATAGAAAATACGCCATTTTCAGCAAAACTTTGACCACGAGAAATGTCCAAAACTTCTCCAGAATCAAGAACAACACGTAATCGTCTGACCCAAGGTCTCATAGCACCGTATTTGAATGATCGTCCGCCTGAAGCATTAGCAGCTATTGCACCTCCAACTGCAGCAGTCATCTCTGTAGGATCAACAGGGAAAATATGTCCTTCTGAATCTTGCTTGAATTTTGTAACCCAATCCTCACCATTAATATTGTGTTCTGGAGTAAATTCTTTATCTTTAATAATCGCTTCAAGTTCTTGAAGAGTAATTCCAGGTTGCATTCTTACAAAATACTTCTGGATGTCTTCATCATAACCTAATCCCAAAATGTCCTTCATTTCATCTGTTGAAATAACTGCACCTCCATAAGGAACAGCACTTCCAACAATACCTGTTCTTCCCCCCGATATTGTAATTGGGATTTTTTCTTTGTTCATCTCTTTTATAATAGATATTACATCTTTCTCAGTTTTAGGAAAGAACAACCATTCAGCAAATCCACCGGCAATCTTAGATTCATCAACAATATAGTCTGAATGTTTAGAAGTGATATCTTCTTTACCTTGTGTTTTGTTGATTTCTGAAAAAGGAGTTTCTTCTATTTTTAGAGCGTTTATTACGTTTATAACCATAAATGACACATTCGCACACATGTTTTTGTCATTTTGAACAGCAAAAGCATAAAAATCTTCACATTATATTAAAATCAGGAACATGACTATCACAGATTTAACTAAACAAGAAGCATATTACTTAGTTTTCGGTTCAAAGATATTGGCTTGTGGAGGAGGAGGAAGTGAAAGAAAAGCAATAGAAAACATCAATAAGATCTACAATAAAGGAAAGAATTTCACAATTGCTGACCTATCTGACTTGGATGAAAATAACAGTATATGCATTATTGGGATGGTTGGTGGAGGAATATCAGAAGAAGATAGAAAACTTATTGAGAACAGAGAAATTATCATAACAGAACCTATGGTTACAGCTGTAAGAGAGTTGGAGGAGTATCTGAATGTGGAATTCGCTGGATTTGTTGCCACAGAACTAGGACCAAATAACAGTATTATTCCGATGATGGTAGCTGCTGAAATGGATAAAGTAGCCATAAATGGAGATTGCTGTGGGAGAAGCAAACCTAAAATCTCTATAAGTACTACTAGAGTAGCAAATATACCTATTACTCCTTTTTCGATTGTAAGTCAATATGGTGACATACAGATAGTAAAAACGGCCGTCGATGATATTCGAGGAGAATTAATAGCAAGAATCGTATCGAGACTCTCAGGTGGTTCTGTTAGCGTAGCAAGATGTCCCATGAAGATAAGAAATGCAAGAAAAGCAGTTATTCCTAATACCTATACTCTAGCTAAAAATCTAGGGAAAAGTGTTAGAGAAGCAAATGAGGAAGGAAAAGATGTCAGCAGTATTTTGGAAAATTCTATCCCGAATTCGAAAATTGCTTTTGAAGGAGTAGTGAGTAATTTTTCTAGAATAGAACAAGGAGGTTTTACTTCTGGAGAAATAATTGCAGGTTCTACTACTGGTAAGAAACTAAAGGTTTGGTATCAGAATGAATACCTTCTGTCATGGTTGGATAATAAACAATTCATAACATGTCCAGATGGGTTCTATATAGTTGATACAAAAACAGGTTGTGGTTTAACTCCTTGGGAAGAGGATTTCTCAAAAGGTAGAGAGATTACAGTTCTTACAAGAGATGCACCTAGCATCTGGAATACTGAGAAGGGATTAAGTATATTTGGACCTGAAGTATTTGATAACAATTGGGGATCTTACAAAAAAGCTAGTTCTTTACTCTAAAAAGCCCACATATCCTCGAATGAGATATGCTCAGCTATTTGCTTTGCATAAAAAACTCTTTTCACAATTAAATTTTCTATTAAAAAATCAGCTGGAAGAAGAGTACCTTTTCTCCATTGCTTTTAGATATTTGAGAGTTTCAAAACATCTGTTTTCCTCAAACAATTGGATCTATCCTAAAGGAATAAGTGTATTTAACATCTTTCTTGAGTTTGTATTCATCATGTACAGTGGGGAAAGCAGGAAAGTCTCCTCCTACTCCACGTTGTTTATAATCGATATTCAAGGTAACGTTTTCTCTTCTTGGAAGTTCGTGAACGTGTTGGGCGTTTTCTAAATCTTCTTGAGAATAAGGCCATGCACTGAAATTTAGATATTTACCACAATTATCAGAAATTTTGAAACCTTGACCTTCTGAGTTAAGAACCTTTATCCATCGAACATCTGTTCTATTGCCATTTTCTTGAGGATAAACATAATCATGTATGAGGTCTTCAGCTGTTCCAATATACTTTCCAACTGCAGCTCCAACCTTTCTATCTTCATAAGTTTCATGAAATCCCCTTCCATACCATTCAAACTGATTGAATTCGGGTGATAGTACAGTCTGCATTCCGAGTCTTATCAGCTCCTTCTTCGGTGTAAACTCAACATCTACAGTAAATTTTCCATCACCATAGATTGTATAAATTGCTTTGTAGAACCCATCCCCTTTTACTACTTTCATCAAAGATTCTACTTTGATAACATTGTGTTGAAACTTATCTATTCTAATTTTCTCTATTTTTCTATCTCTAGAAGCATATTTCCAAGGATTCGTTCGAATAAGTTTTGCCAAGACTGGAACATTATAAGATAACATTCTTTTGAGATCATCATTGTCGATGGGGGCTCTCCAGAAATTCGGTTCAAGAGGAGCAGTTATCAACTTATGTCGTTTATACTCGTATAATTCAATTGATCCGGTTTTCTTACCAAAGATGATGGTAAACTCTCTTCCTTTTACTCTAATATCATTTTCAGTATACTCTAGTTCAATTGAATGAAGATTAAACGTTTCTTCCTTTTTCTCTGGTAAAGTATAAGGAATTTTGAATTGTTCCCATGCAACTGTGTAGTCTTTTTGGCCCCATAGTGTTTTCTTCTTGAGTTTGAAATATAAATTCAATTGGTACTCTGTATCTGGTTTCAAAGGCGGTTGAGTATAAGGAATAACTATTTCCTTTGTTGAAAGAGGTTCAAACTTCTTGAGAGGTATGATACCTTCCTCAACAACCTCTCCATTATCAGTTATCTGCCAAACGAGATTTAAGAAATCAAGGTTGAGAAAACGATATTTGTTTGTTACTTCAACTCTTGCTTCATATACATCTAATATTCTAACTGAAACATCTTCATACAACTTTTTGACTTCATACAATGATGGATTTGGAGTTCTATCAGGACGTACAATACCATTAATGCAGAAATTGCTCGAATGAGGTGAATCACCAAAATCTCCTCCATATGCCCAATATTCTTGACCATCATCCGTTCGTTTTAACAACCCTTGATCAACAAAATCCCAGATGAAGCCACCTATGCAATTTGGGTATTTCTCAAACAAATCTATGTATTTTTTGAAATTACCCAAACTGTTCCCCATTGCATGTGCATACTCACAAAGCACAAATGGTTTACCAGCGTAATCCTCTGGTTTGATTTTTCTAGCTGGAAACCGTAGAGGTACTTCCTTGTGTTCTCCTATAAGTTCAACTTTGTGAGGTGGTAAATACATGTTACTCATAACATTTGTAATTTCTGTATAATGATCTTCATCATAATGAAATGGTCTTGTATCGTCAATTTTTACAGCAGCTTCTTTCATAGCATGGAATGGTTTTCCAAAACCAGCCTCATTGCCTAACGACCACATTATTACTGATGGGTGGTTTTTATCACGCTCCACCATCCTTTCCATACGGTCAACAACAGCATTTGTCCAGAAATCAGACATTCTTGAGACTATATTCCAAGTAGCATGAAGTCCATGAGTTTCAACATTTGCTTCATCCATCACATAAATACCATATTCATCGCATAAATCATAAAATCGGGGGTCTGAAGGATAATGGCTGGTTCTTACTGCATTGATGTTGTTTTGTTTCATTATCTCAACATCTTGCTTCATCCGTTCATAGGGGATACTATAACCATATTCCGGATCAAAATCATGATGATTAACGCCTTTAAGTAAAACAGATTGTCCATTGATTAAGAGCTGTTCATCTTCTATCTCAACTTGACAAAAACCGAAATTATTTTTGATACAATCTATTGCTTCTCCCTTCTCATTGAGAATAAGAAGTACGACAGTATAGAGAAGGGGAGTTTCTGCAGACCACTTCTTGGGTTGTTTTATTTTCGAATCTAGTTCATGTTGGATCTCTGTATTCGCATTTATAGAAATACTCTTCTTCAAGATAGGTTTGCTACCAATAAGATTCTTCCCCTCATAAAGGTAAATTTCAAGTTTATGCCTAGTTATTCTTTTTGATAGTAAATTGCGAAGATTGATACGAAAATATAGTGTAGCATCAACATAATTACCATCAAATTTTGTATAAGCGAAATAATCAGTTATGCTTACTTTGGGTTTTGAATAGAGAAAAACATCTCTATAAATTCCCCCTAAAAACCAGAAATCTTGATCTTCTAGGTAAGAGCCATCACACCATTTGTAAACTTGCACAGCTACTTGATTTACTCCTTTCTTCAGGAATGAGGTGATGTTAAATTCAGCTGGAGTCATCGAACCTTGACTATATCCTACTTTTTCACCATTTATCCAGATATAGAAAGCAGATTTTACTCCGCCAAAATGAATGAAAATTTCTCTTTCTCCCCAAGATTTAGGGATTTTGAACTCTCTTTTATATGATCCAACTGGATTATCTTCATGGTCAATGTTTGGTACTTTTCGTGTCCTCAAACTAGGAGGATAACTGTGGGACAGATAATAGGGCATGCCATGCCCTTGAAGTTCAAAGGTTCCAGGAACTTCGATTTCACCCCAATTGTCCACATCATAATCAGTTTTGTAGAAATCTTCTGGTATTTCAATGGGTTTTGGAACCCAGTTAAATTTCCATTTACCATTTAAGCTTTGGAAGAATGGAGATTTCTTTTTAGATACAGCTGACTCTCTATCTAGAAAAGAGAGACTCATTGTATGACCTTTTTCTTTATTTTCTCCTATAAACTGAGAATCTTCCCAGTCCAGTACCTCACGCATATACAATATAAAGATAATATCATACAAAACTTTTCTGTTTCTTGGAGGTTATTTTACTTCTCTAGCGAAATATGTTTGCCTGCTAAATATCCGAAAGTCATTGCAGGACCAATTGTTCCACCAGGTCCTGGGTAGTTATTACCCATAACTGATGCGGAAGTATTACCAATTGCATATAATCCTGCAATAGTAGAACCATCCTTCCTCAATACTTGAGCAAATTCATTAGTTAGTAATCCTCCTTTAGTACCTAAATCACCTGGTACCATTTCAACAGCATAGAAAGGAGGGGTATCTAGGGGGGCAAGATTATGGTTGGGGAAGACCTTAGGATCACCATAATAATTATCATAAGCATTTTCTCCACGCCTAAAATCCAAATCTTTTCCAGTTCTAGCAAACTCGTTAAAACGTGCTATTGTTTCTACCAAATTGTTTTCTTCAACATTTAGTCTATATGCCAATTCCGAGACAGTATCAGCTTTCTTGATATAACCAAATTCGTAGTATGACCTTGGAAATTTTTGTCCAGGAAAAATAGTTCCAAACAGATATCGATTCTTGAATCGTTGATCAAAAATGAAGTAACAAGGCATATGTTGGTCATCAATCTTATGTTTTTCAAACATCTGATGAACTACAACTACATAACTTGCAGATTCATTGGTAAATCTCTTTCCTTTCTTATTTACCATCAAAGAACCAGGATAACCTCTCTCACCAACATGGAAGAAAGGAGTACCCTCCGGATCAATTGAAGTAGGTCCCCACCAAGCATCATCCATTAAATCGACAGCTGCACCTACTTTCATCCCTGCTAAAATTGCATCACCGGTATTATCTTTGTGAGCAACTGTCCAATTAATAGTCACAAGGGAGGGATGATATTTTTGACGCATCTTAAGATTGTGAGCGAAACCTCCAGCTGCTAGAATGACGCCTTTCTTTGCTTTTATCTTAAAACATTCAGTATCGTTGGTAACCATAACACCAGTTACTCTACCTTCTTTCTCAATCAAATCAGATACAGGTGTATTCAACCAAATGGGGACATTAGCTTCTTGTAAACTAAAACGCAGCCTTCCGATTAATCCTTGACCCATAGTTAGAGGTTTTCTCCTGATAAAGAGATTGAGAATGGTTTTGAACCCAACTTTCAAAGCAGTCATCTTCCCTCGCCATGTAGAAACAAGCATTCCTAAATCATGATACTCGGAGATTGTAAAAGCCATATTAAGGGGAATTTTAAATGCTGAAGGATTAAGTCGTTTCAAATCTTTTCCAAGTCTTTTGCCATTGAAAGGTTTAACCTCTAAGGATCGCCCCTCTGCTAAACCACCAGGTTCATCTGGATGATAATCAGAATACCAAGGAACACTTAGAAATTTCAATCGAGTATGTTTTTCCAACCAGTTAATCATGTGAGGAGAATACTCAATATATGTGTCTATTTTTTCCAAAGGAACTTTATCTCCAATGATATGTTTAAGATAGGTTCTTGCTTTTTCTACAGAATCGTCAATGCCTGCCTTACGAAGTAGATGATTATTGGGAACCCAAATACCTCCACCAGATAAAGCTGTAGAACCACCATAATAATTGGATTTCTCAAGGATGAGTACATCTAATCCCGCTTGTTTTGCAACTAATGCAGCTGTCATTCCTCCCCCACCTGAACCAACAACTATTACATCTACTTGTTCTATGGTTTCATCCATACATCAATTTTCCTAATGAGTTTTTTAACTATAGGGTGAAAATATGAAAAATCTTTCTAAATTTTTGAAATTTTGCTTTGAAACTGTAAGAATTTACATTGAATTTATATAGGAGAAGCAACAGAAAGAATAAACGGTGACATTATGTCTGTTAAAAAAGATGGTTTTTTCGCCAATTTATTTGATGCTTATAAACAAGCATTCGTGCTATTAATAATGATAATAGCCTATACAATTATTCCATTGGGAATAGCATTTTTAGGCTTTTGGCTAGCTTATGGATTCGATTACACAACCTTTCTAGCAGATCTTATGGTAATCATAGCTGACCCTGCAAGTATCATAACAGGTACTCTACATTGGGGTTGGTTCCTGGTATTAGGTGGTGTAGTTGTTGCCATAGTTGATTTTGGTGCTGCATTTCTATTTACAGCATCCAGAAATGATAGAATTAATAAACCAATTAATTTCTTCAAGGCATTTATAGCTGCTTGGGCAATTCTATTCCAATTTGCTATAATAATAGCTGTCTTCGTTGGCCTCTACTTCGGATTAGCATTCTTAGCTATACCAATACTCAGTACTATCTTATATTGGGTAGCTTTAGTGGTGGCTGGTTTATCATTATTAGCAATGATCTTCAGAATTGTTGATTACTTACTTGAACTAGAGTAAAATAATTCAACCCTTTTTCTTTTTCTTTCTTTTTCTTTCTTTTTTTTATTCTATAGTTTATGAAAAAGTGATTTTTTCTATTGATTCTCCACATTTGGGACAATGTTTGTTATCTGATATCCATCCAGCAACATGTTTGTGATGAATATAATGACCACATGGCTCAAATTCAGAATATTTTTCTTCTGAAGTTATAGGTTTCTTACAGATAACACAAGTAGCAATTTCCACAACAGATGATTCAGTTTCTGTTTCTTCGTATTTTGGAGGTGGATTCTTCTTATCTTGCTTCCTATAGATATAACCAAGAAAAGAGGTTATGTACCCTGGAACTGGTCCAAAAGATAAAGCTACCAAGAAAGGTATATACAATGCAGGTTTGAGGTTAGGTGAAAACGACATTCCTACCATAGATGCAACAAAAATGAATGCAAAAACAGATGATAGTATCAAGAGTAGACCTGCTGAGTTAACAGCATAACATCTATAGGAACAAAAAGCAGTAGTTTTGAATGTCCAATATCTACTTATGATATCTTTTCCACACTGTGTGCATCTTTTCTTCAACGAATTCACATGGACATGAAATTTTAGTATATATAAGTTTTTTATTAGCATTATGAAAAGAGAAAAAAAGGAAAAGGGACTTAAAATTGTTTCTTATGAAATACGAACATCCCTAACGCAAGAATGACCACTGTTGCAGCAAAACCAACACCCAATGAAAAATACAAAGGATCTATGTTTTCAAGAAAGAATCCAGGAAGAACTGCAAGCTGTGACACCTGTTGACCAAGATATATAGATAGAATAACAGACATTGCAACAGATTTTACTAACATTCCTATTAACAATCCAGCTGCACATGCTATAGACATGGCACATAATGAAATAAGAAGATTTTCGAATGACATTTCCATTATATATTTGAAGAAATCAGGAAAAGCCGTAATCTCGTCAGAAAATTGAATTAAATCCATGATGATTCCTACTGCAAAACTTAGTAGAGATGCAATAGCCAAAGAAAGCATAAATGCCAGATACTTAGACATAATTATATGCCATCTTTTCACAGGCCTTATCAAAAACATTGCATAAACATTCTTCGTTATCTCATTAGTCATAGTACTGCTCAAAATTACAGCAGCAAGTAGTCCACCTATGTTCATAATAAGGAACCCTGAGACTATAGTTATTGGGAAATCACTCTGGTCAGGAGTTAGAAGGTGTATGATTATTACAACTATTGGCATCCCAACCCACAAAGCAATGATGGTTTTTGATTTTGCATAACCTTTGAATTCATCCCAGAGCAATAAAAATAGACTTTTCATACTTCTTTGAAAATTTTCACTCATTTTGGAACACCCTCCATAACATACTTGAGATACACTTTTTCTAGAGAAGGTTTAAGATAGTTGAAACTGTAAATAATTATCTGTTCGTTAACGAAAAGATCCATCAACTGTATTAATCCTTTATCTAGATTAACATTTGGAACGAACATAATGGTAACTTTTGTATCATTTTCATTATCCAATTCTATTGTGTTCACCAAAGGTAATTTTTCTATTAGTTTGATTTTTTTACTAATATTGGGGCTTGTGACTTCCACTCCATCTCCACCCATCAGTTCTTTCTGAAGATCTTGTGGTTTTCCCACTTTAGCTAATTTTCCTTTATTGATGATTCCAATTGAAGTAGCAATATCTTCAACATCATCTAGTATATGAGAGGAGAAGAGAATAGTTACATTGGTACGCACAACTAGGTCTTTAATAGTATTCTTGAGTTGCCATCTACTTGTAGGATCTAAACCGCTAAGAGGTTCATCTAATATCAAGATAGGTGGTCTATGGAGTAATGCTTGTGCAAGTTTAAGCTTCTGTTTCATTCCACCTGATAGATGTTTGATTTTTCTTTTTCGTGCATCAAGTAATCCTACTATCTGCAACACTTCTGGGATTCTATCTTTTAAATCTACTTTAGTCATTCCGGACAAACGACCGAAAGTTGTAAGTGCATGATCAACTGTTCTCCATTCTTGAAAACCCACATCTTGAGGTAAATAACCTATCAATCTGTTTATATTGGGATTTTCGGAAGGAAGTTGGCCATTGATTTTTACTTTGCCAGTGTGATTGCTTATAAGACCGACAAGAATCTTCAGAGAAGTGGTTTTACCGGCTCCATTCGGACCAATATAACCAAATATTTCACCTTTGTTAATTTCAAATGAGGTATCTTTCAAAGCCTCAATATGCCCATAATTCTTCGAAACATTACAAAATTCAATTACTGGAACCGTTGCTCCTTGTGACATAATAACCAGCCTTAATATAAAATATCAAAGATATTTAAAAACAGTTGCTAACAAAAATAATTTCTGCTTTTCTACATAACATTTATTATTTCTCAAATAAAGGAAAAACTGTGAATTCTATAGACGATATAGACCAAAAAGTAGATTCCCTACTAGAAGAATTAACATTAGATGAAAAATTCAAGCTTATGGTTGGTTATTTTCGGTTTCAGACCAATACAATTCGCAGATTAGGGATTAAAACCTTCAAGATGACAGATGGTCCTTTAGGTATTTCTCAACACTCAAGTTTTCTCAGAAAGAATACAAAGTTTCCAGCAGGAATAAATCTTGCTGCTTCGTGGAACAGAGAATTAGCTTTTGAATGTGGAGAAGCTATTGCTAAAGAAGCAAGAGCAATAAACCGTTTATGTGTTTTGGGCCCAGGGATAAATATTGGTAGAACACCTTTCAATGGTCGAACATTTGAGTATTACAGTGAGGATCCATATTTAACCAAAGAGATAGCTATACCTTTCGTAAAAGGAATTCAGAATCAAAGGATAGCTGCTTGTCCTAAACATTATGTTGCCAATAATCAGGAGACTAACAGATATACAGTAAATGCAATAATTGATGAAAGGACTCTCCATGAAATTTACTTAAGAGCTTTTAAGGAAATTGTAGAGGAAGCTGATCCTTGGACTATAATGACAGCATACAATCAAGTAAATGGAGAATATGTTCACGGTAGTTCTAAACTTCTCAAGACTATTTTATTTGAAAAATGGGGATTTTCAGGTTTTGTTATGACTGATTGGTGGGCTACTCAACCAAGAGATTTAGATAAAGGGGAGCCAGAGCAACCTTCAACAGAAGAGGCGATTAAAGCAGGTTTGACTTTGGAAATGCCCGTACCATTTTTGTATGGAACTGAAACTCTGAGAAAGGAGTTTGACCTAGGTAAATTCTCGGAAGAAGATATAGACGAGCTAATAAAACGATTATTACGAGTTTATGTACGAGTTGGAATATTCGATAATCAATCAATCCTTCCAAAAGGTGAAAGAAACACCAAAAAACATCAGGAGCTTGCTAGAAGAATGTCAGAAGAAGGGATTGTCCTACTAAAAAATGACAATAATATACTCCCAATTGACATCAATAAAGTTTCTAAAATAGCTGTTTTAGGTCCAAATCTAGACAAGAAATTTGGCAAGTTCCTTAATGGAGGAGCAGCTTCTGTAACTCCACCATATGAAATAACACCACTCAAAGGGTTAAAGGAAAAATGTAAGGGAAAGGTTAATCTAATGACTGAACCAGAAGATGCGGATGTAGTTTTTCTATTTATGGGGCTGAATCATGACTCACCAATTAAGCTCTTGAATGACGATTTCACTGAACTTAAAGAAGAACATGGTAATGAGTCAGAGAAAATGGACAGATTACAATTAGGTCTTTCTGAAACTCAAATTAACCTCATAAACCAAACTGTCAAAATCAATTCTAACACAATTGTAATTTTAATCAATGCTAATCCAGTCGCAATGGAGGAGTGGTTGGATAATATTCCAGCAGTTCTAGAAGTATGGTATCCAGGTATGGAAGGAGGAAAAGCAATAGCAAACGTTCTATTTGGAGATGTAAATCCTTCAGGTAAAATCCCTTGGACCTTCCCTAAGAAGATAGAAGATTCACCAGCACATAAATCAACCAAAACCTTTCCGGGCGAAAATCTCAAAGTTCACTATGAAGAAGAGATATATGTTGGATATAGATATTTTGAGAAGAACAAAATCACCCCATTGTTCCCTTTTGGATATGGATTATCGTATACAAGTTTTGAATTAAAAAATGTCAAATGTGAGAAAAATAGTTTGAAATCTTTGAAAGATAGTTGTCATTTAATAGTTGAGGTTACAAATACTGGAAAACGTGATGGGAGTGAAGTAGTTCAAGTATATGCTCAATCACAAAATCCATCTGTGGATAGACCAATTAAGGAGTTAGTTGGTTTTCAGAAAATCTATCTCAAGGCAAGTGAAACTAAAGAAGTTAAAGTAGAAGTCAAAGCAAAAGATTTAGCATTTTACGATGTAAAAACTAGAGTTTGGAAACTTGACGAAGGAGAAATAATGTTTTACATAGGTAACTCATCCGCAAATATATCTTTAAAAACGAAAATATCTTTCAAACCTTGATAATTTCATTTTTTAATAATAATGAATCCATTTTCTAAAAATTGGAAGAAAGGATAGGCTTTTTAAAATACTTAAAAATTTCAAAATAATGCAATCTTTTCAGGTTATAGACTCTTTGTTTTTTGATTTAGATGGTACTTTAACCGATCTTGGTACAAGATGGTGGATGCCATTCTTCAGAGCAATAGATAAATTAAAACCTGATCATGATAGAAAAGAAATGCAAGTTGCTTTTGAAAAAGTATTAGATAGAGTTATGGGAACTGAAATGGGTAGTTCTAAATTACTAAAATTAAACATGTTTCTCAAAGCCATCAAAGATTCCGATTTAACTTTATGTGATGCAATCAAGGCAATTAGATTAGTTAGAAAAGATCCTCTTGCATTTAAAGAACTTATACCTTTAGACGGAGTAAAAGAAGTTCTAGAAACATTGCATTCTCGAGGTTATAAATTAGCTTTGGTCACAAGTGCTGGTGATAAAACCGTAGTTCGGGCTAAAAATAAACTAGAGATTTTAAAGAAATTTGATGTAATTGTTACTAGAAATACAGTAAAAAAAATTAAACCATATCCTGAACCAGTATTATATGCTTGTGAGAAACTAAATAAGAAACCTGAAACCTGCGTTATGATTGGGGATTTTCCACAGGATATTCAAGCAGGAAAACTTGCTGGAACAAAAACTGTAGCAATTTTAGGAGTAAACGGGAAATATACAAAAGAGAGTATAAGAAAATTAGAACCTGATGTAACATTGAATTCAATAGGAGAACTCTTACCCCTTTTTCTAGGACCCCCGAAATTTTAGAAACAGGGAGAATCATTCGATTCTGAATTTTAATAGATGATTTTTGCTTTAAAAAAAATTCAAAAGGTACTTGATGAAAAACGCTTATTAAAATTAAGAAACTAGATTTTTAAATTAAAAAAAAAGAAGAAAAATTATTTTCTCTTAATCATTACAAACCCTAATATTAGAAAAGCTAACATACCATAAAACCATTCAAAAGGTACCTTAATTTCGTCTATCCCTGTTTCTAGTTTAATTTTAGTACTCTCCAAAGAACTGTCTATCGTCAAATCAAATAAGACTGCAACACCCCATTCGATATTATAAGTAATTTTAAAGGTATAATCATAATCAGCTCCAACAAAAATTCCACCACCAGTGATATGAATTTGTTGTTCTATAGAAAAGATTTCATCAGTTTTTTTAACCTTTAAAGTTCCATCACTAAAATCAAGTTCTGAATAATAATCATAGAAATAGTCAAAAATGTTTACCTCTCCGCTAGCTAAAGTAATCGTTGTTGGTAAAATATATGCAATATAAAGGGCTTCATTTTGGTTCCAATCTCTCCAATCAATATCTGTGATAGTATCTGTTAAATAATCATTATTAAGGTAGAAATCACACCATGTTTCATTTGTTGTAAAAATATCCTCTGGATGTGTAAGTCCAAGGTCATCAGGATCTACGGTTACATTAATTTTAAACAAGTCACCTTCATTAAAAGGATGATCAGCGATAATATTCCAATCTTCAGCTCCAGAACCAGTTGTTTCAAATGTTGTTAGTTCCCAAGTAATTAGAGTTCCAGGAATTATCCTATCAGAAAAACCTACTCCAATAATTTGGTTCCAATCTGGAGGTTGAGCTGTCACTATAAACGAAGAAAAGGAAGATAGAAAAAGAATTAAGACTATATAACTCGATTTTTTCATTTTAATCAACTTTTTTCTTTTGAGTAAGACTCAAGTTTTATTATTGTTTCTGTAGGTTAATATATCTTTCTGACCTCTTTTTAAACTGAAACAAGCGGGATTAGAAAAAAAGAAACCATTATAGAAAAAAATACATAAAATGATTGTTAAACAGTAGGAGATTTTATGAATTGACCACCAGAATTTTCTAAGATTTAATTAGTAGAGGATTTTTCCAAATCTCGATTTTTCAGATAGTTTATGTCCGCCTCTATGGATTCTCTCAAATATCTTATCTTTCCAGCTTCGTATAGTTTGTCGAGATCTTTGTTGTTTCTAATTATCTCGCTTGCAAGATTGAAATCTGTTCTAATCTTTCTGAAATCCCTCCACCCCAACGTTTCCTTGAATATCGGTTTATTCCTAATATTGAATACAAACGCTAGAATAATGTACATTAACACTATACCCATGTTAAATTCAATTAAAGTATTAATTGCCATCAGCTGAAAACTCCATGATTCTTGTTCAAGACGAATTCCAGAGACAGTTAAAGTAAATTCAAGACAGAATTCCACCAAAGTACCAACTATAAACAGATACAAAATATCTTGAAGACGTATTTTTTTGAAATAATAGAGGATGAAAGCTATTATCAAATTCCCTAGTGTCATCAAACCAAATGTTAGTCTTTGTCTTGCTTCATTCATATTCCTTGCTACTTCTATAACTCTATCATCCCACGGAATTAATTGAGAACCAACACTTACAAATGTCCAACCAACGTAGAACATAAGAGTCCACAACCAGATGTCCCTCCATTTTCGTTTTTCAAGCATCAAAGCCACATAAGAGAATTGAGCAAAACCTGGTGATAAACAGAACCATAGAAAGAATAAGGTTGAGTTAATAGGTCCATCATAAGTTCTACTTCCCATAACTATATACCAGATATAAAAATCAGTTAAAAGATAAACTAACCAACCTAAAATTCCCCAAACTATAGGTTTCCAATACCTTTTGTAGATAAGAAAACTGATCCAGAGAGTTAAGAAAATTAGATCGAGATAGATGAAATCCATTCCGAAGGTCCTAGTTACTATTGAGTCTAATAAGAAATCAGCCATGAAAGGAGAAAAATTATGGTATTTAAAATCCTATTGGGGAGGATAATTACTTATTTTTGTAAATACATGACTATTTTGAATTTGCTAAGAGAATCTTCAATACAGATTCTATGATTTCTTTCATCCCTTGTAAGTTTTTAATTGAGTTTTCATCTTCAAAGGAATTCTTATCCATGTTGTAAATCAGATATTCGGGAAGATTGGGTTTGTATATCCATTTCCACTTATTGGATAATCTTGCTGGTATTGCTCTGGTTTCTATCATCCAAGAGTTTACGGAATTTATATCTTTATCAGGATCATATTTAACATAGAATAATGCTCTTTCATTATTTTCTATCTTATTAAAAACTTGAACTGAAATTTCATTCCATCTGGCTTCAAGATAGTTAAGGATAAGAAAATATTCGGTAGGATACCATCGAAGTTTATTCTTATCTAGTTTTTTCATTGTCCAAGATTTCCATCTACTTGAAACTATAGGTTTTGGAATGGTTGTAATGAATTTTTCAATTTTCTTACTCTTTGAAACAACAAGAGTTGATTTATAGGGAGGTGATGTAGGATGTTTCGGCATTATACCACAAGGTATTGGTAGCAATAAAATATAAAAATATGTTTATTGGTAACAATAAAA
This sequence comes from uncultured archaeon, assembly GCA_964590855.1. Classification (GTDB taxonomy): domain Archaea; phylum Asgardarchaeota; class Heimdallarchaeia; order Heimdallarchaeales; family Heimdallarchaeaceae; genus UBA460. The sequence goes on along the minus strand of CAZPXJ010000015.1, from coordinate 1,061 downwards.
TATCTAATGTGTTCTATTCTAAAGGCTCAAAGATCAAATTTTGCCAATAAATAAATCCAGTATCTGGAACACGAAACATAAGTTCTCCATCATTTGCCCCTCCTTGAATAATCAATTCAGTCTGACTTATAGGTTGAAGTATAAAATCACTCCAAGATAGACGAAGAACTCCATCTACTATTAGTAATTGCAAAGTATCAGGTATCTCTTCGCCTGTATAAATAGAATAGTGCCGTTGCCAAGCTTCATAATCACCCAGATATGAAGACCAATATGTCATTAGTTCTTCATCAGGAGTATAAATAGGACATACCACATTATGAACACCTTCTATGGAAAGAGTCAAAAAGCCATCAAAGAACCTCAATTTGATATTTCCAGCATTAACTAACCAATGTGTTGCTACGAAAGTTGTGTCATCAATAGGATTAAGAGATATATCAAATCCCATATAGTTCATTTTAAGATTATTACCAGACAAGAAAACTTCAGCTATATCACCCTCAACAGCATATTTTCCAGTATAATTCTGCAAGATATTGACATTTACATCTTTTAATTCATAACTTTCCGCTTGTTTTTTCAACCCAGTTTTGGTCTCATGCATTATTTCCATGATTTCCAATGCTAAGTTTTTTGAGGGCTCTTCGAACTCTTCAGCATTGGAGATAAGAATTACTGCTAATTCTACATTTGGAGCTAAAACAATTATAGACTTGGTCCCTTGATTAGTACCTCCATGAAATACAGCAAGTTCATTATTAGGTAGATAGGAACGATCTGTAACGAACCCCATTCCAACTTTCTGAGGATCAGTTGGTTTTGCGAAATTTGATTGATACATCATTGATAGAGTTGTTTCATTAATCAGCTGTTCGTCACCTACTTTTCCTTTGTTTAAAATATTTTCTTCACTTACCATTTCATTTATCACTATTCTATTTCATGTCATTTCTATTCTTAAAAAAAAAATTATATCTAAAAAACTTTTTTACAAAAGTTAAAGAAATGTATTTTTCGAAAGACTTAATATTAGAATACATTTTTATTTTCCGCGGTTG
>CAZPXJ010000014.1:0-37837 GCA_964590855.1 uncultured archaeon | reverse complement strand
GGAGACTACATGCCTGATGGATGGGAAGTTAACCAAAATTTCAATCCTCTCAACTCTGCTGATGGTACAGCAGATGCTGATGGAGACGGTCTCAGGAATTTTGTGGAGTATAACGAGGGAACTGATCCTCATGACGAGGACACTGATGAAGACGGTTTAAGTGATAAAATTGAGGTAGATTGGCATACTAATCCCTTAGTAGATGACGTTGATGCTGATATCGACGGGGATGGTCTCACCAACTATGAAGAAATCATGGGTGTCTATGATTACAATGGGGATGGAGACTATGATGATCCAGGAGAATATCATGGTTATCATACTGAACCCACCCAATTCGATACTGATGAGGATGGATATGGTGATGGGTATGAAATCGATCCCAATCTCCCCTATGATCCTTCTGATCCCACAGATCCCAATAGTATTCCCTCAGTAGGTGGAGGGTTGTGGTAAAATTACCACCTCTCTTTTCTTTTTAGTTAGGTTTTTTCAACAATCTCATTTATTCATTAATTGGAAAATCTCATCTTTCTGAATTTAAGAACAAATGAAGATGCATGAATATTGTGTCAAGTGACAAATACACAATCAATACAAAGAACCTTCTAAAAGTCTAACAACCAATTCATGAACTTCTTTCTAACAGAAACCAAAAGGAAAACAATTATCTAAGCACTAATATCAAGAATTATATGAAACATATAATTTAAAACACTGTACAATTATTTACTAATATGTATGGTGATTATAAAGAATTAGTAGTCGCACGTTATTACGTAGAACATGCAAAAAGTGTTGATGTAGCTGCAGAAGAAATCTGCGATGAAGAAAGTGTTGGTACATGGACCGACTTGAGAACAACTGAGGGAAAACCTCACGTAGCCAAATTAAGAGCTGAGGTTTTAGATAAGAAAGTCTTTGCAACACATGATGATTATCAAAGTGGAGAAGTAACAATTGGTTTTCAATTAGATACCTTTGATATGGAAGCAGGAATTACAAGCATTCTATCCATGCTTGCAGGAAATCTTTTTGGATTGGGAGCTTTACGAAATATCAGATGGTTAGATGTTGAATTCCCCAGAAGTATTGCAGAACATTTCCCAGGACCTAAATTTGGTGTTGAAGGAGTTAGAAAGATAATAGGAACTGACAAAGGAGAATTTCCAAACCGTCCGCATGTGGGTACTATAGTTAAACCAAAAATGGGATTGACAGCTAAAGAATGGGCTGAAGTTGCATATGATGCTGCAATTGGGGGTGTTGATTTTATAAAAGATGATGAGAATCTTTCCAATCAACATTTCTGTCCTATTGAAGATCGTACAGTCCAAGTGTTAGAAAAACTCGATCAAGTTAAGGAAGAAACAGGAAGAACAGTAATTCATGCAGTCAATGTCACAGCAAAACATGACGTTATGTGGAGAAGAATAGAGAGTGCAGTTGATAATGGGGCAAAATGCCTAATGATCGATGTTATACTCACTGGTTATCAAGAACTTGCCCAGATGGCAGCCGACCCTGGTGTAAAACTTCCTATTCATGTCCATCGTACTATGCATGCAGCTTTTACTCGTAATCCACTTCATGGTATCTCAATGCTACCTATCGCAAAAATAGTTAGAATGGCTGGTGGTGACCAATTGCATATTGGTTCATATGGTCAAGGTAAGATGGACACGGATTTAGATCTTGAACTTAAGCTAAAAGATGCACTGCTTAATGATATGTATGAGTTTAAACAAGTCTTTCCAACAGCTTCAGGTGGTTTATATCCAGCCAAAATACCCAACTTAGTAAAATATGGTGGAAATAACATTATCTTACAAGCAGGCGGAGGTATTCATGGTCATCCTGATGGAACTCGCAGCGGTGCAGCTGCCATGAGACAAGCTCTAGATGCTACTTTGAAAGGTATATCTCTTGAAGAATATGCAAAAGAGCATGTAGAACTGGCTAAAGCTCTTGAGAAATGGGGAAAATAACAACCACCCATTTATTTCTATTTTTTTTGAGTACTTTATTGTTTAACGCAATCTATAAAAACCCATTAATTAATAACCCATTGAGGTTAAGCAAGATGAGGAATTGTCTTCTCAATAACTGAAAAACACATTTTAACTAATACTAGCTTAGACTCTATTGTTTTTAACAAAGACTTTGATTATAATTTTTCATTATCTGGGCTAGACTGTACAATCGAATACTTTGGGATACTATTAAAATCTCAGAGCTTTATAACTTCTAATATAAACAAAAATCACAAATTTGACTTTCCAATTTATAACGAAAGTTTATACTACAGGAGGATTTTCTATGTCTAACTTTCAAACCTTTATGAAGAAGATAGAAAATAAATATCAACGGAAGTGGTCTGAAGCTAAACTATTCGAAGCTGAAGTTGATGAAAACAAGGAGAAGTTCTATCTGATTTGGGCTTATCCAGGCGTATCTGGTTTTATGCATATTGGTCACATGAGAGGATATTCATACTTGGATTTCATTGCCAGATACAAGCGAATGCAAGGATATAATGTGCTATTTCCTGTAGGGGTTCATGCTTCAGGATTACCAACAGTGGGTTTTTCTTTAAAGGTGCAGAACAGGGAAGAAGCTACAATTAACTACTTGTTAGAAAATAACTGTCCTCCCGAATTTATTCCAAAATTAGCAGACCCATTAATAGCAGTTGATTACTTCAGTAAAGAATATGTTTCAAGTTGGATGAAATATGGTTTTACATTTGACTCACGTTATTTCATCAATACAATATCGCCAGAATACAAGAAATTCATAGAATGGCAATTTAAAAAACTGGAAAACTTAGATTTGCTAGTCAACAAACCCCATTACGCTCCATGGTGCCCCATAGATGGTCCTATTGCTGTTGATCCTTCAGAAACGGATATTTCTAAAGGAGGAGATGCAGAGCAAATCGAATTCATTCTTATTAAATTCAAAACCGAGTGTATTGGAGAGGAAGCCTTCCTTATTACTGGAACTTTGAGACCAGAAACCGTATATGGAGTTACAAATATCTGGGTGAACCCAAATGAAAATTACTCGCTAATTGAGTTAGAGAACGAAAAATGGATTGTTAGTCAAAACTGTGCAAAGAGCATGAAATTAGGAGAACAAAAACCTACCATTGTAACAATCAAAGGAATTGATTTGATTGGGAAAATGGTTCATAATAGTGCAACGATAAAGGATATACCTATCTTACCTGGTGATTTCGTAGATGCTAATATGGCAACTGGGGTAGTCATGAGTGTTCCTGCACATGCCCCATTTGATTGGATCGCTCTACAGGATTTGAAAAATTCTAATACAAGATTAACTGAATTAGTTCAAACCATTCAACCCATTTCAATAATCAATAGTCCCTTAGGCAAATTATCAGCCCAAGAAGCATGTATGAAATATAAAATTAAATCCCAGAATGATGCGGATAAACTAAAACTAGCAACAGAAGAAGTATACAAAGTGGAATTTCATAAAGGAATTATTATTGTTGATGAGTTCTCAGATAGGAGTGTATCTGAAGCAAAAGAAGAGATTACAGATATCTTAGTTGAAAGAGGAACATTTTCCTCTCTACGAATTTATGAATTCTCAAAGGAAGTAATATGTCGATGCGGAAGTAGAGTTTCAATACGTATAATACCTAATCAATGGTTTATCAAATATAGTGATGAAGAATTGAAAGATAAGTCTAAGAAACACTCTAAATCTATGATTTTTTATCCGGAACAATATAAAACGAATTTTGAGGGGATTATTGATTGGTATGATAATAGAGCTTGTGCAAGACAAGGAAAATGGCTTGGGACTGCTCTTCCTCAAGATAAAGAATGGATTATAGAACCAATATCCGATTCAACGCTTTATCCAATCTTCTATATCATAGCTAAGTTCGTTAATAATAGTATCATTACCACAGAGCAATTGACAGAAGAATTCTTTGATTATGTGTTTCTAAAAAAGGGAAACGTAAAGAAAATTAGTTCAGATATAGGAATTGGGTCTGAAACTCTAGAAAATATCAGTCAATCTATAGACTATTGGTATCCACTGGATTTAAATCTGGGTGGAAAAGAACACCAATCTGTTCATTTCCCCGTATTTGTTATGAATCACATAGCTATATTGAATCCAGAATTCTGGCCTAGAAGTATTTTTGTTAATAATTGGGTTATTCAACATGAGGAAAACAAGACCGATCCAACTATTCAAAAAACAAAATTATCCAAAAGTAAGGGTGGAGCTAAACCCATGCAGCAATATATTGTTGATGGAGTTAGGTTATATTTTGCCCACAGCAAATCTGCTCACTTAGATGTTGAATGGGATGTTAAAACCGTTGAAGTGTATAATAAGCAATTGAACAAAATTATCGAGTTGGTAACACGAATTCTCAACATTGAAAAGATAAAACAAAAAACGAAAGAAGAAACAGAATTAGATAGTTTCTTACAATCAAGAATACATAGATCGATTAGGGACATAATTCAGCTGTTTGATGTCTCTTTGAACTTCCGAAAAATTTCTCAAGAAGTGTTCTATACAATTCATAAAACAATAGTTCATTACTTGAATAGAGGGGGTAACAATACTGACTTATTAAAAAAATCACTGCAAATGTGGATTTCTGTAATGTGCCCTTTTACACCCCACTTAGCTGAAGAACTCTGGTCTATGCTAAAAATGGAAGGTTTTGTTAGCAATGCTCCCTTTCCAAAAGCAGATTTGCAGAGGATTAATCGGTTAGCTGAAGAAAAGGAAGAATATCTATTAGAGGTAATATCAGACATAAACAATATTCAGAGGATTATGAAATCTGAGAGAATCAATAAAATTGAGATAATTATTTCCTCTAAATTGAAAGAATCAATTCTTAACAGGTTTCTATCATCTTCGGAAAATCTAATTTCTGAAATGATGAAAGAAGATGAAATCAAAGAACATAGTAAGTTAGCTTTAAAATATGCTAAGAAACTATTGAGAAGTAGAGAAACAAGGCCATATTCTTTTGATAGAACAACTGAATTCAATATACTTCAAAATGCCACCGATTACATCCAATCTATAATTAATACCTCTATAGAAGTAAACTTGTTCGAAGATTCAAAATCTCCAAAGAAAAATCAAGCAGAACCATTTCGTCCCGCGATATATGTTTATTGAAGATGATTTATTCATCTTCCATTTTTATATTTTACAACCAATTTCTGGATGCTTTATATTTAATAATCTAAAATATAACGCTGTTTCTTGGAGATGTCTTACTACAGCTTTTTGCAAGAAATCTCTTAACTTTTTTTCTCCTCTGATAACAAATTAACTCTACAAAAATACAATTGACTTTTACTAATAATACTTTACCAGTTACAGAAATAAAACAACAAATAGAACAAAAAGATTAAAAACAAAGGTTTGAACAAAAAACGTAGTCGAGAATACGCCAATAGTCTAGTGGCTAGGACTTCAGCCTTCCAAGCTGGAAACCCGGGTTCGAATCCCGGTTGGCGTACCAACAACTAAAAGCAAAGCTCGCGTAGTCTAGTTGGTAGGACTCAGCCCTGCCACGGCTGGAACCCGGGTTCGAATCCCGGCGCGTGCACCAATTCTTTTTCTTAAAAGCATGTAAAAACCAAAAGTGTAATACTGAGGAGTCTTCTCGGTCATATTTGCGTTGTTATTTACCTTATACAAACTTTGACTGAGTACATATGGATGAACATTATATAATGAATATAGAGGAGGAAGAAAAAAATCTAGTTCCAGATGACCAAAACAAGACATTTGACAGTGAAGATACTGATAAGGAACTTGAAAAATTACTAAGTAGTCAAAGTGGCTCATCCGATCGTTTTTCCAGTCGCTCTGTAGATTCTTTCATACAACAAGTTCTTCAGTCCAATAGAATTTTAGCTGTTGGAGTTGGAGGTGCAGGATCTAATGCCATCAACAATATTATGACAAGAGGAGGTATTATTGGAGCAACCACAGTTGCTGTAAACACTGATGCAAGACATCTTTTGAGTACTCAAGCAGAACGAAAAATGCTTCTTGGTAGAGAATTAACAAACGGAACAGGAGCAGGAAATGACCCCAATATCGGTCGCGCAGCATCTGAAGAAAATGAAGAAGATCTTCGTGAACTTGTTAGAGGGAACGATTTAGTTTTTGTTGCATGTGGTTTAGGTAAAGGTACAGGGACAGGAGCAGCACCTCATGTTGCTAAAATAGCCCAAGAGGAGGGGTGTTTAGTTGTAAGTGTATGTACACTACCATTTGCATCTGAAGGACAAAGTAAGATGGAAACTGCTCTAGAGGGACTTCAAGAATTAAACGAATATTCTAACACAATTATTGTTGTCCCCAACGAGAAATTGTTAATGTATGCACCAGATTTTACTTTATGGGATGCTTTCAAATTGGCTGATGATGTCCTAATAAACGCAGTTGTTGGTCTAACAGAATTAATTGTTCTACCCGCAAGAGTCAATGTAGATTTTGCAGATACAAAGAAAATCTTACGTCGAAGTGGTCCTGCAGTAATAGGTGTTGGAAATGGAAAAGGCGAAAATAGAGCCATTCAAGCGATAACAAATGCACTATCAAATCCTTTGCTTGATGTGGATATAAACTCATCAACTGGTGCTTTAGTCAATATTAAAGCAAACAAGAATATATCTATGACCGAAGTTGATACAATAACAACTATGATTACAGATCAAATTCATACTAAAGCTGAGTTTGTTTGGGGTTGTAATATAGATGAAATGATGCCAGATGATGAACTTGCAGTTACAATTGTTATTGCAGAAGTAAAATCACCTTATCTGAGTAAACCTGAAGAAATTTCTATTGAAGCATTGTGGAGAGATTAAATCTATTTATTCTCCATTTATTTTTGGGTTTTTATGCTCTAATCTCTATATACTACTGGATACTATGTCAAAGTTTCAAATCCATAATACTGATGATTTCATAATATTAGAATCAGACAATCAGGCTATTTCTATTATTTGTTTCTCCATCACTAAGATAGAGGATGGCGTTTTATCCCAACTTTCTCGCAGAATCTTTAATTTCTTTGACTCTTTTGGTTATTCTTATGTTATTCAGATGTCAAAAACATCGCTTAAGCTAATTTTGGTGATTTCTGCAGAAAATGTTGGAGAAGTGATCAATAAGGTATCAATCCTTCTAGATAAAATGCAAATAATTGAACCAATTAGTCCGTATTTGATAGTTTCTACAACAAACCACATGGGACTCGCAGAGGATTTAATGGAAGCTTATTTTTCTCCTCTGAAAAAAACATCAGAATCAAGAATCATTAAAATTGCCCACAAGTATTGGATCTTTTCATCTTTGGTTTTGCCAAAAGAGACTAATGATGAGGTAACCCAATATCTTCAAGATTTGTTAAACTTTGAAAATTGTAACATAAATCTAAGTTCCAAAACCAGTAAGAAGCATAAAAATAAACTTGATTCCTTGAGAAATATTCTCATTTCTTTCAATGGATCATCTTTTGCCGAGAGTATTGAATTTCTAAATAAACTCCAGCAATTATCAATTCTTTATAAAGAACGAACCTCTTTTACACTACGTTTTCATTCTTTACATGAAATAAAACGTAACAAAGTTCTGTTTCTACTAGGTATAACAAATAAGCAACAAACTTCAACCAATTGGGATACATATTTCAAAATTGAGAGATTTATTCCTAATATCCAAAAAGTATCTAAAAAGAAGGTTCGAAAGGAAGCTTTACCTTCTCACAAAGAAATTAATCAAGAAATTCTTACACCTATGAAGAGAATTCTTCAAATCTTGCAATTGGTCAAAGTCCCTAGGTTTATGAAAAGACGAGAATCAAGTCAATACAACAACAATAGTATATTTTCTTTATTTGGTAAAAAACATGTCAAAGAAACCTCCTATAAGATAAAGGCAGAAAATATTAAGGTTCAACCACTCGTACCCTTTGGAAAAGAGGTTTCTGAAGATGAAATGAAGAAGTTAGTAAAGAATATACCAACACCCCCTTCTTAATCTTGTAAGTGACAAAGAGACAAAGCTTTTTGATAACCTTTTTCTCATCTTCATTCAAGGAAGAAACTCAATGTCAATAGATAAGCCTGCTCAATTTCAAAGAAATCGTCGAAAACCTCGACGGAAGAAAAAGCAATTATTATCTCAAGAGGACATTAGAGAACAAATTATCTCTCTGATGGAGCAGGCTGATGATACGATCAAAACTGATAATGAGCTAGCTCAGAAACTAGCTCAGCAAGCTCGAAAATTGCAAATGAAAACCAGAGTAAAATTTCCTTCTGAATGGAAAAAAAGATTTTGTAAGCATTGTAAGAATTTTCTTTATCCTGGTAAAAACTGTCGCATCAGACTCTCTTCGTCTAACAAAGTTGTAGCAATATTATGTTTCAACTGCAACAGATATTCTAGAATACCATACTACAAACGTAAGGAGGGTAAAAATGAAAGATATCATTAACAAAGTTCGTTTAGAACCTCCAAAGGTACGAATTGGTAAAAATGGTATAACTGAGGGTATACTGCGTGAGGTACATAATGTATTAAAAAAGGATAAAGTAGTCAAAATTAAATGTTTGAAAGTAATTCCTACAGATGTTGCAAGAGATATTGGGAGAAATATTGCAGAATTAACTAATAGCAAAGTTGTAGATGTTAGAGGGAAAACTATAATTTTAGCTATAAACTACTAAAATCATAAGGTTGTAGTTGATTATATGGTATACATATTCATTTGTATTGATTTTGATAGAGATTATGCACTACCTATGGAAAAACACAAACATGCTGTAAGTGACATCATAAAAAACGAATCTGAAGAAATCACAAGGGATCCTGAATTATCCGCATCTCTAAAAGGTACTGTAGAATCTTTCAATCCCTTAATCACATATCTAAACCAAAAAAAAGTTCCTACAACATTCTATTATGAAGTAAGAAGTCTAAAATTATTCAAGAAATCACATCAAAATTTGTTTAATAAACTCAACCAACCATATTTTGAACAGGGACTACATGGATATGACCATGAAGATTTAACAGGGGAAGACACAGGAATTAAGTTCTCAGAACGCGAAGAATTTGAGTTATTACAAGGTGCAAAAAAAGAAGTTGAAGACTTATTATCAACAGAAGTTCTTGGATTTCGTGCGCCATATATGAAACTCTCACCTAATACAATCAACATTCTTTCAAGGCTAAATTTTACATATGACAGTTCAGTTTACCAACAATCAGAAGAGGGCATATATCCACATAAAATGAATATGGAGATTGTTGAGTTTCCTGTTATAAAGACACCAAAAGAAAGCGCTATGAAAGGGATGTATACCTATTTATGGCCTTTATTTGAAGAAAAACGATCGGAGGAAGAAATAATCGCAAATTATATTCAACTTCTAAGAAATTCAAAAGAAAAGAACGCCTATATCTCAATAAATTTACACTCTTGGCACTTTGCCTACAAAATTTCTGAGAAGAGATATGTGTCCGAATCAGAAATTCAGAGGAATATAAATGCATTCACTACTTTGATAGAAAAACTAGAAGAACAGAGTGCAGTGATGTCAACACCAACCAGCTGGTTACAGGAAAACAACCTACTTTGAATATAATCTGATAAATTCTCTAATATCTTGAACTTGAATAAGATTTTTTATTTTCTCTAATTCTCTTTTTACTAAATCATCTTTTAAGACTTCTTTTAGTATTTTAAAGGTATCTTCAATACTAAGAGAATCTAAGTTTTGTGGGATAAACGTCATAATATGTGGTTCAATTATCTCATTGAGTTCAGTAGATAGTAAATCCTCAAAATACAATTCATACGTTAGCGCGTCAATAATTGTATTCAATGATTGTATGCTTTTTTCAATATTATCCGATTTCGATCCTTGATAATTGTGTAAAAAATGAACTAGAAGAGCGACTAGATGTCTGAAGCTAAGTTGTTTGGTGCACTTTTTTATGGGAAAATTAGCTATTTGATTTGAACGAAAATCATACAAATTGTATATCTTCTTATTGTTTATCATACTATAATATTGAATTATCTCGGAATTTAACACTGAGAGCAAATATAAGGGGTCTATTTCTTCTCTCATATTTTCCTTAATAACTAAAGTAATTACATCGGTTTCATTGATAGTTTTTAACTTTCTATCATTAATTAAGGCAAATCTATTTTCTGATGCCTGATATGGGCAAATGATTTTTGATTGGTTGTTTATCAAACCCAAAGAGCGATAAGCAGCATAATCATAATAGTTCTTCAAGCCATATTTCTTCTGAGTTCGTTCTAACTCTGAGGTAAAATTGGAAAGATAATTCTCAATATTGGGGTATTCCCCTATATCCTTATCTTTCAAATATATCCAATAATCGGATCTTGATGTCCATTTGTATCGTGAAATATCGCTGTTTTTCACTAATGCTCTTAGAGCACCAAATTCGTTTTTGTTTAGGTTAACTCTAATTTTATTATGTCCTTCAAAAGAACCACTAGATAATTTTTTCAATTTGAAAATCTTGTTGTTGCCAGTTGAACAACCTTTTCCTAAATAGCAAATTCCACCAAATTCTTTGTGCTTTTTATCATCTCCAAGATTATAATCTGCACCATCTTCAAGCATTTTTATAATAGGGCTTCTTTCAAAGGTCCAACGTCTTTTGGATAATAAACTTTGATTAAAGGTAATCTGTCTGAAATTGTTTTTGTTTATCGAATCTATGCTATTATTAGTGAGAGAGATTAGCACTGATATATTATTCTCTGGGATTTTATGCTTCTTTATTGTTATTATCGCTGTATCAACACCTAATTTATTCTCAGTTGAAAGAAATAGAGTTCTGTTGCTTCTGAAATCTATTATTTCATGAATTGAAGATTGAGATAACAAATACTCACGAAGTTTATCACTATCATTTCCTTCTAACCAATATCTTGGAGTGATAAACGATATTCTGCCACCTTGTTTACATAGGTCTAAACTTCTTTCCCAAAAAACATTAGAGATGTCACCATTGGGATTATAAGTGTAATATAACTTGGAATAGATTTTCCTATCATTTACAGAGAGTTTTTTCACGTTTATATAGGGAGGATTACCTATGATCACATCAAAATACGTTTGCCCAGAAGTTCCTTTGAGATTATTAGAGAATAGATGTTTATCTAAAAGACTATTAGCAGGGAACAGATTGAAATCAGGTAAAATCGCTTCATCTGTATTTAGATGAATTAAAGATGTCTCAATTAATTTCAAGTTTGCTAGTTCTACTGAGATGGGAGACAGATCAACCCCGCAAATATTATGTGAAATGATTTTGTCAATAATCCATTTTTTCACTGTTTGTTCTTGTTTCAAGGTATAATCCATAATTTCTTTGATAAAAAAATTAAAGGAACTATAGAATGAAAAAAGGAAATCAAAAGCACTTAACAGAAAAACTCCCCATCCCATTGCTATATCACTCACCATGAAATTGGGTAATATTTCATTGAATAAAGAGGTAAGAATCTGATTATTCTTACAAATAATTAATTCATTGAGATTTTTAAACACAATTTCATTCTGTATAACGTTTATTCTATCAATTAATGCTTGTGATATTGAATTTTTCACCATGTATTCAACAATAAATTCTGGAGTATAATATGAACCACTTCTTTTCTTTTCCTCTCCCCTCAATGATTCCTGTAAGAATTGTTCACTTTTTACTATCCTCTTTCTTACTTCTTCAAGTGAATACATAGTTGTTTTTACCAAATATATCAAAATAACTTAGAATTGACCCTTTTTCTCTTTTTCGTCTTGAGGATTTTGTTTAATAGTTAGTATGAATAAGATAGAAAATACACTACAAGAATTAGTTTGTGGACTTGTCAAAGTGGAACAGAATGCCCAGATTACTACGAGAAAATAGTTTAATGATAATTGAGGATTTTAGTAATTTTCTCTGTAGCTCTTTGCATATCCAAGAATAATAAACCTAATTTTGTATCCATTGTCGCACTAACTGTTAGCACAGCATTTTCACCTGCTTGCATTGAAATTATGTAACCGTGGTCTCCTTCAATAAAGATTTTCTTCAATAAACCCTTATTCAATTCTGTTGCAACACGCTCACCAAGTGAAAGCATTGCTGCAGTCATTGCTGCAAATCTGGTTTCTTCCACTCTTTCTAATACTAGAGACACTAAGGGTAAACCTTCAAGAGATACAACAGCTACATCCACTATTCCTATAGATCTAAACCGTAGTTCATTTATACATTCTAGTAATTCAGCGTTGATGGACTCCATTCCGTATTGGGAACTGTAAATAGACAATTAAATCACCGATCATTAAATGAACTATATTCTGTCTTAAAAACACAACAAAAAGAATACGCAAAAAAAATAAGATAATTGATCTATTTCTCTATGTTCTTATATAAATTTTCAACCAATTCTTTAACTTCAGCTTTTCTTTTGGTAGAATCAAGAGACAAAGAATATACTTCAGTTGGAGTTGCAATTTTGATGATTTCATCTGTAGTTGTTGGTTTGTTTCTATTAATTGCTCTAAAGTTATCGATTGCACGGAAATAAGAATCAGGTTCAAACACAAAAAAGGAACCAGGTCCCACTATTATAACTACATCCGATTCTCTAATACACCAAGCAGGATGAGCAGAATTATTGAAACTCTCTATTACCATGACATCAGCCTTGTTTTTGAGATAGTTGAAGGAACTTTCTGTTGCATCTGCATAGAATTTGCTATTCATTGTTAGGTATTCGTGTTCGTTTCTGTAATATTTCAAATCCGTTGCTTTCTTCAAAATAGGCGCAGAAAGAGACGTATCGTTCCAACATTTGGGATTATCAAGAATAGGTTCATTCACAATAAAAACTGATGAAAATTCCGAATCTTTTTCATGTTTTGAAAACCTTTGAAACAATGAAACACTAGAAGAGTATTTTGAGAAGAAGGTGCTAATGGATCCTTCTTTGTAGAAATGATACGGGATAGCTTGTGTATTTACTCTATGAACAGGATTGGCTAATACTATTGGGACGTCAGCACTTGAGCTTTTCATTAGTTCTACTATGTCCAGAGAAACAAAGTTCCCAAATTCTTCTACATGTTTCTTAATTTCATCATAATGATAGAAGAGATTATTACCGCTTAAAGGTTTAAATGGAACTGTCTTCAGTGATTGATTTTGTTCAAATTCTTCAATAATATCTTTAGCAACAGTTGTTTTTCCAGAATTAAATTCAAGTAAACCGCCAATGAAAACTTTGAAGGGCATATCATGTACCTACGAAAGAAGAAGAAACAATATTGAAATATGTTTCGAAAGTGTAAACTCTGAATCAATAATAGAAAGGAGGTTTAAACACCATTATTAACAATAGATTAAGTGTTATACTCTAATTTCAGCTGTTTTGTAGAATACTATTAATTTCTCTTTATAGTAATCTCTCAATCTAGCTATAACATCATCTATTTCCTCGATTATTTCATTATTCTTTGTTTCCTTTGTTTCCTTCCATTCTATGTATTTTTCATACATCAAGGATTTCTTTGTTTCTGATTCCTTAACCAATTTATCTCTGAACAACAATATTAAATCTCCCTTTAACTCTACAGAATTATAGAACGGTTCATGATTTATCTTTGCGTTCTTGCAAATCTTGTTGATAACACCATAGACCATAAGAATCACCTACTAAATTGGGTTTCCGAGTTAAAAATAACTAAATTACGCATTTAAAATGTCATAATACCTAAAGAATATGAGAAGTAAAATGAACAGCGGAGCGGAGGAGGAGAGCTGAATAGGTTTTTAATAGTATCAATTTATTGTCAAATAAAATATTGAAATTAATTAGAAGTGTGAAAACCATGACAAATTTATTAGATGATGTAGATGAAATCTTGTTAATGGGACCAGGACCTTCTTGTGTCCACCCTGATGTGTATAAAGCCCTCAATCGTTTCACTTTGGGACATCTAGATCCCCATTTCATAAAAATAATGGACCAGATTCAAGTATTACTACAGAAATTAATGAATACTAATAATAGATTGACAATTCCAGTATCCGGAACAGGATCAGCTGGGATGGAAACTTGTTTTGTTAATTTGATAGAACCAAAAGATAAAGTTTTGATACTAATAAATGGTGTTTTTGGAAAGCGAATGCATGAAGTAGCTACACGTTTGGGTGCAGAAGTAGACGCTATAGAATTTGAATGGGGAACACCTATCGAGCCTCAACAAGTAAAAGAAAAATTAGCTAAAAATTCCTATACTATTATTGCAATGGTACATGCAGAAACTTCGACAGGGGTAAAGAATCCAGTTGAGGAGATATCACGAATAGTTAAAGATACTGAGAGTTTATTCCTGGTAGATGCAGTTACAAGTCTTGGGGGAATTGAGGTGAGAGTTGATGATTGGGGGATTGATGCAATATACAGCGGAACTCAAAAATGTTTATCGGTACCACCGGGATTGGCTCCTATTAGCTTTTCAGAAAAAGCTCTATCAAAAATTAAAAACAGGAAGACCAAAGTTCCAAACTGGTATTTGGATATGAGTTTGGTAGGAGAATATTGGCAAAAGGATCACAAGCGAGCATATCATCATACAGCACCCATTAATATGTTATATGCATTATATCAAGCACTCTTACTTTTCTTTGAAGAAGGAGCGGAAGAAGTATTTCAACGCCATATGGAATGTTACAATAAATTGAAAGAAGGACTTGAAGAATTAGGTTTGAAAATGTATGTTGAAGAGAAATATCGTCTTCCAATGCTTAATGCAGTATCCATTCCTGATGGTATTGACGAAGCAGAAGTCAGAAAAAGACTGAGATTTGAACATAATATTGAAATCGGTGGCGGGTTAGGACCATTAGCAGGAAAGATATGGCGAATTGGGTTGATGGGACATACAGCTCAACCAGAGAATGTTGAAAGATTACTAACTGCATTAAAGAGTATCCTGTAAGTTTAGATACCATCCTCATAACAAGCTGTGAGTACACTAGAATGTTTCTATTTAAACCCAACAAGATTAAATTCTAAACTGATTTATAATGTTATAAACCCAAAAAACCTTTTAATATTGCTTTTGCAAATTCTTTTGCAAATCCTTTTGCTGCATCTTCTGTTATTGATGAAATTAAGCTCTCTCTATGTATCTTACCAGATCTAAAAGAATGCCACCGTGATTCAATTCTTGAGTAATTAGATAAATAAGAAGCTTTTAAAAATTTCTCAATTGCTTCATCATCCTTTGAACGAATCACACAATTAATGGCTTCAAGCTTTCTTCCTATAGCTAAATTTGTAGTTCCTTTTAAGCCCCATGCTAAACTAAAATTTGGATCAATTTCAAGAGCCTTATTAGCACAATTCATTGCTTCATCGGCAAGATTCTTAGACTTATCGTATGAATATAAAATAATGTTTGCAAATCCTAAAAAGCATAACGCATCCTTATGTTTTGGATTAGTTGCAAGTACTTTATTGAGATATTGAATTGCATTTGAACTATTAAGAATATTTGCTTCCTTATGAATATCCAAAGCTGAAGTAGATGGCTCTTTAACCTGACTAATATATACAATCCCAAGATAAAAATTTGAATCTGTATCCTTCTTATTTAGTGCAACAGCTTTTTTTAACTGTTTTTCAGCTTCTACAAAATTCTTTTGAAAAAAATAAACTCTACCAAGGTAATAACTCACTGACTTATAATTAGGTTTTAATTGGATTACTTTTTTAAACCAAGATTCAGCCTCAGCATAATGTTGTTTTGTGAAGTATAATATGCCAAGATAATACCACGCATCAATATAATCTTTATCCAATTTAATCACTTGTTTAAATTGGAATTCAGCGTCTACAAATTTTTTCAATTCTAAATAGGTGCGACCTAAAGCGTGAATTGGGTATAAATTCTTCTCATCTATTTCAATAGCTTTTTTATACTGTACTTCAGCATCAACATATTTTTTTTGGACAAAAAAAACATTTCCAAGATTGTATCGAGCATATTTATTATTAGGGTCTAATTGTAAAGTTATCATGAAATATTGCTGTGCATCAGCATATTTTTTTTGCTCCATATATGTACGACCCAAATAATAATTTGAGTCAACGTGATTTTCATCTAATTCTAACACTTTTTTATAGAAGAATTCAGCATCAGAGTATTTTTTTTGCTCCGTATATGTACGACCCAGATAATAATTTGGGTATAGATATTTTTCATCTATTTCAATAGCTTTCTTATACTGTACTTCAGCATCAACATATTTTTTTTGGACAAAAAAAACATTTCCAAGATTATATCGAGAGTATTTATAATTCGGATTTAAATTAAATGTTTTCTTAAAAGATTGTTCTGCTTCGAGATATTTTTTCGAATAATAATATACTAATCCAAGGCTGTTTAGAGCATCCATATGATTTTCATCTAATTCTAACACTTTTTTAAAATTAATTTCAGCGCTAACATAATCTCTCTGGTCAAGACATTTCGATCCGAGTTTATATAATTCTTCTATTTGGTTTTTCATTATTAAACCATCTCAATTAATAATCTATCGAATTGATGTAATTCCACTAATTATAAGTTTTGTTCCATTATTGTACTATTTAATAATTAAGTAATTGAAAATGAATTAAAAATTAATTTAATTACTTTAGTATCCTAAGAAAATGTGTAATAGTAGTATGTTAGAGATAAGGGACTAGTAATATTACAATCACAAAAAACCTCCTCTACGCATGTGAGGAGTATGGGGACAATCCCATCAAGCAGCACTAAATCTTCTCCGTGAAGAGTTAGAAAGCTTCATAACATGCGATGCATGGCTGCTTTGCTACGTTAGAACGCTTAGAAATCTATAGAAAAAGCTTTTGGAGCGGAGTGGGAGACTTGAACTCCCGTCAAAAGTTTTGCAGACTTCCGCATCGCCGCTTTGCTAACTCCGCTTGTGGTCTTGTTTTCCTTCCTTCTTTTAATAAAAAACTTTTCTATCCTTTAGAAGTCAATTTTTCTTACCTTCTCCTAAAACTTGAGACATTAGCTGGAAAAATTTTTAAGGTTTAAAGATTTCAGTTCTACTCTATTTTATATTAAAGAATTAAATATGACTTTGAGGATAAAGCTTGTATTTGT
Source organism: uncultured archaeon (assembly GCA_964590855.1). GTDB lineage: Archaea > Asgardarchaeota > Heimdallarchaeia > Heimdallarchaeales > Heimdallarchaeaceae > UBA460. The sequence goes on along the minus strand of CAZPXJ010000014.1, from coordinate 20,576 downwards.
AAAAAATAAAAGGAGATGTGGAGAATTAGAAAAATCCTCCTCCACCACCACCGCCAACTGAGGGGATACTATTAGGATCAGTGGGATCAGAAGAATCATAGGGCAGATTGGGATCGATTTCGTAACCATCACCGTAACCATCTTCATCAGTGTCAGAAAGATGAGGATTAGTTCCTTCAATATACTCCTCAAGATTCGTAAGTCCATCACCATCCGCATCTGCTGTACTATCAGTAAAATAAAGGGGGTTGAAATTCTGGGTGATTTCCCATCCATCTGGCATTCCATCAGAATCAGAATCTGAGTTATTCGGATTAGTTCCGAGATTATACTCTTGAACATTAGTTAACCCATCAGAATCCAAATCATTCTGAGAATCATCTATAAAAGGATTCAACCCATATTGTATTTCCCATCCATCTGGTAAACTGTCTCCATCTACATCAGCGTTAGTGGGATCAGTAAGACTAGTAAATATTTCATGATAATCATTTAACCCATCACCATCAGTGTCAGGTTCATCGAGATTAGTGCCATAAACATATTTCTCATATGTATCTGTTATATCGTCTCCGTCTGTATCTGTGAAATATAAGTCTGCAGCATCAACGGCTTTAATTGCATTTACTTCACCATAACCATATTCATCATCTTTACCTGGATTGCCTAAATCAGTGGCTGTAATTCTCAGAATATCTTTAACCTGACTAGGAGAGAGCAAAGGTTGGGCTTCTAACATCAATGCACAGAGACCAGATACATGTGGAGTTGCCTGAGAAGTACCACCAGTCGTATAATACCCATTATCTGTCGATGCACTATAAATTTGGGATCCTGGTGCAACAACATCCAATAACTCGTCATAGTTGCTTCCTTGACCATTTTGCCACAAACTTCGTTCATGATTCCAATCAATGGCTCCTACAGAGATTACTTCTGGATATCTAGCAGGATATTCGAGTTCGTCAACATTCATATTTCCAGCTGCCGCAACCATTACCACACCTGCTTGATAAGCATTTATTATGGCATCGTGTATTGTTTGATAATCACCACCAGTTCTTATACTCATGGAAATTATGTCTGCACCTGCATTAACTGCCCAATCAATAGCATCTGCTATGTCATCCATGTTAAGAATGAACCCTTCATCTGTTAAAGCCTTAGCGATTAAAAGATCAGATTCTGGAGCTACTCCTATGATCCCAAAATCATTATCACTAGCAGAAGCTATTCCTGCACAATGAGTCCCATGACCAAGTCCATCTGTAGCATCGCTTCCTATTTGTTGATTAAGAATAGAAATCTCATCCACAATTTTTCCTATAAATTCATCATGTACATTACCATAGTTCTTTAAGATTCCAGTGTCAATAAATGCAATTACAATGCCATTTCCTGTATAAACATTTTCTTCATCAATATCAGTTGCATCTTCAACATTTCCCCAGATGTGTTCTGCATTTATGTCATCTACACCCCAATCAAGGTAATCACTTAGAACCGCTTTGACTGCTGTATAATCTGAGTATTTTGAATCTGATTTAGTTTCAAGATTATAATTCTCTTTTAGGACATTTTCTGAATCCGAGAACAGAGTTACTTCTGTCTTTGGGTATGTCTTGTCAGAGTTAAAAGTAATTACCATAATGAAGGATGTCGATAATATAAATAGAAGGATATGAGTGTATTTATTTTTAAATTTCATTTATTTATTCGCCTCCTCATATTTATGTGTGTTCAAAGAAGTTTGAACAGATATTTAATTTAATGACATTATTTAAAAACAACTTTTTTGTGATAATATGATAATTTTTTAGATTAAAACTACCACTATTCTTGTTTTGATAACACTCTTATAATCCTAAAGAATTTCTTTATCACATGTCATCTTCTTTCTAATATATGAGTTTTTTATATTAGTATTCTTTGTGTAATTTTCGTTATAAATCATCACTATTGAAAATTATCTTTAAATACTAAAAAACGTATATTTAGCAAATGCGCAAATTCGCAAAAAGCAAGTACTATTTCCTTGTAGCGTTTCTTATTCTAGTTCTGACCTTGTCGGGAATTCTTGCTGTCACTTTTTCTTCTCCCGACCTTTACATTAGAATTACTACAATCGACTGGCCTCCAACTGTGGATACGCAGACTGAGACTTATGCACTTTATCACTCTTATCTAACTTGTGAAATCTGGAATCCTCATAAATACAATCTCTCTCTTGAAACTCCACACACCAATCTTCTTGATACAAAAATAAGTTTCAAACTCGATGACTATTATGAAATAATCACAGGAAATATTGCTTTTCCAATTATAACGAATCACACAATAAAACCTGGTGTATCAGTCTTTCAATTGGTCGTAAACTTTGAGATTCATGGTTATAATTCAAGTCTTCCTCCCCCTGGAGCTTATACTCTTTGGGTTGAAGTAGATGCAAACAATGTGCCATTTAACACCAAATCATATGAAACTAGAATTACTTTTGAAAACAATGAAACTACAAATATTAGTAAAGACCAGATCCCCTTAAATTGGGGTTCCCTAAGTAGTTTTCCTATAACTCCTGTTTCTATTTTACTATTATTCCTATTCTCAACTGATTTGATAGTCAGTGTCATTTTTTATATAAGAAAAAAAATACTAGACCCAAGAAGTACTTCTGATAAGTTTTGAAAATAAACTGGTATCTCTTTGCATAGTATAACTTTTAATTCAATCCACATACTAGACATTTTTATCTCACTAAAAAAACTAATCAGTTTAAATCAGGATTTGTAAGGAAATATAATTAACAAGTCTAACTCAATGTTCAACAGTTCTTCAAGAGTAATTAATTTCTATACTTGTAATCAGAAAAATGGCATTTCCATTCCTAATTAAATTTCTGTTTAGAATAATTATCCTTCATTTGGGCTTGTTTTCCTTCCTTCTTTTAATAAAAAACTTTTCTATCCTTTAGAAGTCAATTTTTCTTATCTTGAACTCTCTTTTCACACTTTTTCTGCTGTCTTTCTTGGAGGTAATCTTTATTAGACACCTCTTTGTTAGTTGTAGTTCACTTATTAATTGAGGTCTATTTATGGCTGAACGAATACCTAATGTACCTAAAAAACCCCAGTTTGATGAAATTCTGCGTAGTGACAATTCTATTTACTACATTCTTGAAATCGAAGGAGTAGCAATCTTTCCCGTTAATGCTATTTCTGGTCTCGGTATTGAAACGCAAGTTGTTGAATTTACTGATGGTGATAATCCGCTTACCCACAAGAGGCCTGGTCGCTTTACCTATAACAACATAACAGTGCACAATATTCCGATTACTAAGGACCTTCCAATCTATGATTGGGTTGAAATCACCAGACATGCTACAGATACTAGTTATAGGAAAACTATGTCCATAATAATGATGGTTGACGGTAAAGAAGTCAACAGATGGAACTGCTTCAATTGTTTCCCTGCAAGTTTTGTTTATCACCCCATGGAAACTGAAGCAGCTTTGTATGCTGACATGACTATCGCTGTCGAATGGTTTGAGGATGCTTAAAATCCTCTCTTCTATTTTCTTGGATAGACTATATGTTTGAATTCTACCAGTTCTCTTATACTTGCAAAATTATCATCTTTTAATGCTTCTTTTCTTATAGCTGGATTTAGTGCTATAGCTTTTCTTAATGATGTAATTGCCTTTTTCTCATCTTTTATGTTCGCATCTACTATTGATTGCATATACCAGTATTCTGCTGTTCTTTCTTGTTTATTGAATTGCTCTAGTAAAATATCCAACTGTTTGTAGTTTTTTCTATCTAATGCTTCTTTCACCTTTAAAGATAGAGCTAAACTGATCTCTTCTCTTTCATCTAGTTTCGCAACAATAATTGCATTCTTCTCGTAATCTCGTTTCTTAATATAGCACGTTCCTAAAGCAAAAAGAACTTCTGATGATTGGGGGAACAACTCCAAAGCTTCTACTAGAACCTTTTCCGCTGACTTAAGGTTTGAAGTCATCAAATAACATAAAGAAAGATTAATCCAATCCTTTGCAGTTCCTTCTCTAAGAGAGAGACCATCTAAATAGAGATTTACTGCTAAATCATACTTCTTCTCTTGCATGTAGAGATGTGCTAATCGAAAATATGCTTTTGCAAATGCTTTTTCTGTTTCTACAACCTTAGAATAATACCTTTTCGCAGTTCTAATCTTCTTTGCTTTTTCATAATCCAAACCCAAAGTATAAAGGACATTAACATCTTCTTCGTTCTTCTTCAAACACTTCAAATGGGTCTCTACTGCTCTATCAAAATCACCTTTTTGTCTGTAGGCTATTCCCAGTAGAAGTCGTGCTTTTACTGAATCTTTATTCTCTTCAAGGTATTCTTCCAAGTATCGAATTGCTGAACTGTATTTTTCTACTTTCATGTCTAAAGCAGCTAATTTCAGTAATTCTTCGGGATCACTTTTACTCATAGAATAGCTGAAATATCCCATTTTCGCTGCCAAGTGATACTTCTCTTTCATTTCCCACCGTATTGATAGTCCTTGCAGAAATCTAGCCAAGACTTCACGTGCAGCGCTCATTAATTTTATTAAAGCTCTTTCAAGTAAAAATATATCGGCCTAGGTATCGAAAAAGATATTTGGTTTTATTCTATATCTGATTCATGACTTCTGTTGAAACAGTTCTCTGGGATTGGGAAGGTAATCATCTGAAAGTTAAGGTTCTCTATTCAAAAGCTGGTTTAGCAACACAGATTCTTATATTTGATATTGAAAAGGAACTGATATACTTAATCGATGTTGGTGATGGTATTCTTCGAGATTTAGTATCTCTCCCAAAAATGTTCTATGAAAACATCCAAGCAGTCTTATGTACTCACGGTCATTTTGATCACATTGGTGGTCTGTTTTCACTCTTAGGTTTTCTAAGAATGATAAATAGGAACAGACAATTACAGCTTGTTTTCCCATCAGGAATTACAGAAATTGAAGGCATTATTAGGACCTTTCAAGAAAGTTATACCACATCTATACCTTATGAGCTAAAAATCCAAAAAATAAAACAAGATGTGCAAATAGATCAAATCTCCATTTCTGCTTTTCCAGTTCAACATCGTGGTTCAATCATTGGAGAAAAAGAATTACCAAATATACCAGCAGTTGGATATATACTTGAAAAACAAGGTGAAAGAGTTCTCTATACAGGCGATACAGGATATTTTGAAAGTCTCAGAGAGATTATAGCTGATGTTGATTTTGCTTTAATTGAAGGAACATACAATGAGAAAAAAACCCCTTTCCATTTATCTATCCCTGAAGCTGAAGAACTTGGAAAACTAGCTAAAAACTACAAAATTGTTCATCAACATACTTCTTGAGATAGCTAAAACTCATGATATGACAAAAAACTATTATATTTAAACAAAATCATTTTACTAGATAACATGGCTAGTAAGAAGCAACCTTCAGGTAAATCTAAGAAAGAATCTAGTAAAGGTCCTGTAATATTCAAAGATAACATAGAAAAACACAAGGAAGACATTATTATCGAAGAAGAAATATTGGCTGAAGAAACCAAGGGACCATCTACTAATGCTTACATGATAAAGCTAGTTCTTATCGGAGATGCCGCCGTAGGAAAGACTTCAATTAGACAAAGATATCTAGGTCAAGGTTTTCAGAAAGAGCATTTGACTACCTTAGGCGCTGATTTTGCTGCAACAACAAAACAAGTTGATGAGTTTCAAATCAAATATCAAATCTGGGATTTAGCTGGACAACCCATGTTTAAGAATGTACGCCCCAGATTTTTCAAAGGTTGCTTTGGTGCCTTAGCTGTTTTTGATATTACTCGCAGAGATACATTTCTTAATCTAGGTAACTGGATTGAAGAATTGTATCAATTTAGTGGGAGAGGTGTTGTCCCTATTATAATTCTTGCAAATAAAATGGATCTTGAAAACGAATTGCATGTAACTAAAGAAGAGGCACAGGAATTTGTAGAAGAGCTCAATAAGAAAACCAAAGAGCTTTCAATAGAAAATTTCTTTTTAGCAACTTCGGCTAAAACCGGCTTGAATATTGAGAAGGCTTTTGAAATAGTTGGACAATATATTGTTGAGAGATTTTCATCTACAGACGATGAAGAATAACAACTTCAGAATAATTTTAAGATATAAGCTCCAATAAGAATCAACTCACATATAGTAAGAATTATTCCTGCAATTATGTGTCCATATGCGAAACTTATGGCTAGACTAAAAGCATTGAGTATAATACCAAAAATTATGAAATAATCATCTAAAGAATTATGAGAACGTAGCCATATTTTCCATTTCTTCTCTGAATTGGGTGTGGTTTCGTTCAATTCGGTATTCTCCTCTTTATGATATTATTGTTTACGATACTTTGTTTTTAATTCTTTCTTTTCTTTAAAGTGGTTTATTGCTAGTAAATCTCAGTCTTTACCATTCTCAAGGCTTGAATTGGTGGTATAAACCTTCAGTTCACATAACTAGCAAAGTAATCTTTTTAAACGAGGTTTGTTCCCCAGAGACTGAAAAAATACGAAAGAGCTCCCTCTTACGTTAGATTAAAGAAGAGTGAAAGTTATGCCAACAGCTTACGATGTTCCAGCGGACTTATTGATACAAAAAATCACTGAAGAATTGAAAAAAGAAACAGAAATCAAACCTCCAGAATGGGCAATTTATGCCAAAACAGGAGTACATAAAGAAAGTTCTCCAGTACAAGAAGACTGGTGGTATATTCGAGCAGCTTCAATACTACGTAAAATTTACATGTATGGACCAATTGGTGTTTCAAGGTTGAGAATTGCCTATGGTGGTCGTAACAGAAGAGGTGTAAAACCTGAACATTTTGCTAGAGGCAGTGGTGCAGTAATCAGACATGTCCTGCAGCAACTAGAAAAAGCCAATTACATTCAGAAGAAGAGTGGTCATGGCAGTAAAGGCCGTGTAATAGTTGGTCGTGTCATTACCCCTAAAGGTCACTCATTCATTGACAAACTATCAGCCGAAATCAAAAAACAAATCCCAGCCTTAGAAAGATATTAAGGAACTGAAGAGTAAGAATCAAGTAAAACTCTACTTAAGGGATGTGAAATAAGATGTATGATGAAGAAATGGAAGCAATAAGGCAAAGAAAACTTGCAGAATTGCAGCAACAACAAGCGTCTCAAGCAGCTCAAGAAGAAGAAAGAGCAAATTTTGAAGCTCAGAAACAATCTGTACTTCGTCAAATCTTAACAGAAGAAGCAAGACAAAGACTTGCAAACATAAAGTTGGTACGTCCTCAACTTGCAGAAAGTGTTGAGATTCGCTTGATTCAACTTGCTCAGCAAGGATCATTGTCTGATAAACTAACTGATGCTCAGTTAAAAGAAATACTCCGTAAAATACAGGGACAAAAGCGTGAAACTAAAGTCGATATAAGGCGATTATAATGGCAAGATATAAAACTCTACCCAGAAAATTAAGATACGCAAAAGAAGGTAAACAAAATAGCCCCGTTCCAAGTTGGTGTGTTATTAGAACTAACCGACGTTTCAGAACCCACCCTAAGCGTAGAAGGTGGAGGGCTAGTGATATTAATAGATAGGAGATGAAAAAGAATGTCTCAAGAAGCTATAGAGAATATTTACACAATTCCGTTTTATCCACAATTGAATAAAACTGCCCCATATAGGCGAACCCCTAGAGCTGTAAGGCTTCTCAAGGAATTTATTTTCAAACACACTAAAGTAGATTTTGTCATAATTGATGAAGAATTAAACGAATTTATGTGGAAAAGAGGAATAAGAAAACCTCCAAGAAAAGTCAAAGTTCGTGCAATTGTTGAAACAATTGATGAAGACAAGATTGCTACTGTAGAATTAATCCATGATAAGGTTGAAGTTGCCTCTCGTCCTGAATTAGAAGGCATTACCATTCCAGGTGAGCTTGAAGAGGAAGACGAAGAAGAGGAAGAGGAAGACGAAGAAACTGTTATTGAGGAACAACCTATACCTGAAGAGGAAACATCTACTGAAGAGGAAAAAACCGATTAGAGTTTTTTCTCTTTTCACATATTTTTGAGGTTGATAATTTTGGACATTGCAAAAACAACTATTTTAGGTAATTCTGGTTTGGGAGTCTTTGCATTGTCAACAGAAAAATATGCCATTGTTCCTTTTGGAGTAAAGGAAAAAACTGAAGAAACTCTGGTTGAAACACTGAAAGTTAAAGTAATCCAAACCACCATTTCTAACTCAGTTCTTGTGGGAACCATGGCAGTTGGAAATTCTAATACAGTATTCGTACCATCCAATGTAGGGGAAAAAGAATTCAACACCCTAAAAGATTCATTAGGAGATAATGTAGAAATTATAGAACTAAATAGCAAACTAACTGCTCTGGGAAATCTAATGGTTCTCAATGATAAAGGAGCTATTATTAGTGATATGTTTGAGAAAAATGCTCAGAAACAAATACAAGATGTGCTTAATTTTGAGGTTACAGTAGGTAGTATGCTAGGATCACCTCTTGTTGGCAGCATTATTATGAGTACAAATAAAGGAGCTCTTGTGCATCCTCTGCTATCTGAGGAAGAAATTCAAGAGATATCCTCAATTTTTAAGGTGAAAACAGACGTATGTACTATTAATCGTGGAATCCCCTACCCTAGAGTTGGCATTTTAGCTAATTCAAATGGTGCAGTTATCGGTACCGATAGTACAGGTCCAGAAAGCATGAGAATTTTTGAGATATTACTATCTCCCTAATGACTTTAGATTCAAAAAGTTGAAAAAGCCTTTCACAATCAGCAAATAGCAGAAAGTGGTGAATACTAAATGACATCTGTCAAAACATTTCATATTCGTGGAGAATTTAGGAAAAGAAAGAAGAAAATACCCTTTGGGAAATATGTTAGAGCAATAAACGAAAAAGATGCTATAGAGTATATCTATGACACTCTAGGAAGCAAGCATAAGGTTAAACGAAACATGATCTATATAGATCCTAAAAATATTCGTGAAATAACCGATTTTGATGAAATCAAAGATCAAGTTGTAAAAACCTTTGCAGTTGAAGATGATTTAACTATCCCCAAAAGGAAGTGAAAGAACTGTCAGAAAATTCTCCTACACAAAAAGTTTCCAAAGAAGAATTAGATAATCTTATACTAGCGGCTCAACAACTAGAGCAACAAGCAACCAGATATAATCAACAAATTGAGCTCTTGAACGGATATTATAATGAAATACATACAGCCGAACAAACTCTAATTGATCTCCAAGATGCTAAAAAAGATCAAAAGATTTTGGTACCTATAGGTGCTGGTAATTTCGTTTATGCTTCTATTGAAAACGGTGAAAAAGTTATTACAACCATCGGTGCTGGTGTTCACAGTGAACGTTCATTACCTGATGCAATTGAGGGTATTAAAAAGAAAAAATCTGAGATTGAGAACCAACTCACCCAAATCAAAGCCAGCTACAATGAAGTAATTGAACGTTTAAGAGAAATAGATAGGGTTGTTAAATCCGTTATGTAAAACTGGAGACGTGGTAATCTAGTGTTTGATCAACTTAGAAAGAGCGTCTCAAAAGCCCTTAAGAAGATAACAGTTACAGATTTTTCTCAAAAGTCAATTTCCAAAGTAACTAAGGAATTACAAGACATTCTCATAAAAAACGAGGTAGCAGTAAGCACTGCTGAAACAATAGGCAATAATTTAGCAATCAAGCTTTCTAAAACCGAACATACTCGTCTTACTAATACAAAAAGTATAGTTTTAGCTTCTTTGAGAGAAGTGATGCTCGAAGTTTTAACACCAGAAAAACCCATTAATATCTTGGAAGAGATAAAGAAAGCTAAGAATCAGAAAACACCATATATTATTGCTTTCTTTGGAGTAAATGGTGTTGGTAAAACTCTTTCTATTGCAAAATTAGGTAAATTCTTCAACGACAATGGCTTTTCTTGCGTCTTTGCTGCAGGAGATACCTTTAGAGCAGGAAGTATTCAGCAATTACAAAAGCACGGTGATAATCTGAAGATCAGAGTTATTGCACAAACCTATGGTTCTGATGCTGCAGCTGTTTCTTATGATGCTATTAATCATGCCATTTCTAAATCAATTGATGTAGTATTAATTGATACTGCAGGAAGAATTGAAACAAGCTCTAATCTTATGGCTGAATTACAAAAAATCTGCTCAATCGCTGAACCAGATCTAAAAGTATTTGTTGGTGATGCCCTTACAGGCAATGCACTTATTTCTCAAGTCACTCTCTTTAATGAGAAAATTGGGATTGACTGCAGTATTCTAAACAAAATAGATGCAGATGTAAAAGGTGGAGCAGCAGTTTCAGTCACTCATATTAGCAAAAAACCCATTCTATATATAGGAATCGGTCAAAATTATGATGATTTTAAACCTTTCATTCCGGAAGAAATTGTTGATAACATAGTTCCAGAAAAGTAATTTCCTTTTCTAACCTTTTTTGATTTAGTTTACGCTTATGATATGAAAAAATCAATAAAAATGAAAAAATAAAAAGAAAAATAGTAAAAGAACTATTTTGGAACTACTTTCTTAACAATGCCTACTGCTACGGTTTGACCCATATCTCTGACAGCAAAACGACCTAGTGGTGGAAATTCTGTATATGATTCAATGACCATATCACGGGTTGGAATCATAACCACTTCAGCTGCATCTCCGTTCTTGAGGAAATCGGGATTGTCAGTCTTTTCGCCTTTAGCAATTTTTGTCTTTAGTTCAGCAAAACGAGTTGCCACTTGGTTTGTACCACAGTGAATAACTGGGGTATAGCCAACTGCAATTGCAGAAGGATGTCTAATCACTTGAACTGTAGCAGTAAACTCTTTAGCTATAGTTGGAGGTTTGGATGCATGACCAACAACATCTCCACGTCGTACATCTTTCTTTGCTAAACCTTTACAGCTGAAACCTATATTATCTCCAGGGATTGCTTCAGGAATAATTTCGTGATGCATTTCAATAGACATAACTGCGGCTTTCTTTCCTGTTGGTTGGAAAATGACTTCTTCCTTTGGTTTTAGAACACCAGTTTCAACACGACCTACGGGAACTGTACCAATTCCAGTAATTGTATAAACATCTTGAATTGGTAATCTCAAATCCTTATCGCTTGGTTTGGGTGGCACTTCGAAAGTATCTAAAGCTTCAAGCATTGTAGGACCAGTATACCATGGCATTTTGTCTGATTTGGCGTTAAGATTATCGCCTTTCATACCACTTACTGGTACAAACTTCACTTTCTTTTCGAGATCAAAACCGAATAGTTTTAGATTCCTTTCCATTTCGTTCTTTATTTCTTCAAAACGTTCTTGCTTATAATCAGCGAGATCCATTTTGTTTACAGCTACTACTAATTGATCAACACCTAAAGTCTTTGCAAGCAATGCATGCTCTCTTGTCTGTCCAGTTGTACTGATACCAGCTTCGAACTCACCGGTACCTGCACTGATAACTAGAATTGCAGCATCTGCTTGTGAAGTACCAGTGATCATGTTCTTAACGAAGTCACGATGCCCTGGAGCATCGATAATTGTAAAGTAATATTTCTTTGTTTGAAACTTGTAAAACGCAAGATCAATGGTTACTCCTCTTTCTCTTTCTTCTTTCAGTTTATCAAGAGCCCATGCAAACTTAAAGCTGCCTCTTCCTATTAATTCAGCATCTTTTTCCCATTTCTGGATTTCTCTTTCAGATATACTTCCACAGACATAGAGTAAGTGACCAGTCATAGTAGATTTACCATGATCAACGTGACCAATTATTACTAGATTTAAATGAGGTTTCTCTTTTGAACTCATTTTTTTACACCATTTGTTTTTGATTATCAGTACTATTATTTTATATTGGATGTACTATAATAACTCCCCTCTGTGAATTATTAAAAGCATTTTGGTCTTGTTGTCTTTGTCGGAAGCAGAACTCTAATGAGAATACATTGATGAGGACAGATGAATTTTCATCGTTTACAGCTACTACCATATTTCTTTATCTTATACTAACGAAAAAACAGAAAAAATAGAGAAAGAAAAGATGAAATTATTACTAAGCTTCATCTTCTATTGGTATAGGATAATTATAATTTAATTCAGCAGATAATTGCTCTATGTTCTCAGGATAGATTACCTCATAAATTCTTACCAAAGGATATCTGCGAGAATCTGAAACCGATTGAGCTAAACCATAACTTCTGAATACTTCCTTGAAATAAGTTATACCATCTGGACCTTTCAAATCATAAACTGGAAATTGCTCTGCGGAAACTAATAGACCAGGTTCGTCACTTGTTGGGGTTCCTTTAAAATCAGGAGACCATGCGAAACCAGTTAATTTATCGTATGCTGCTAATCTGTATAAGACTGAATCATAAAAAGGATCATAATACAGATATTGTCTCTCATCATCAGAAAGTCCATAAAAGTCATCTTCGTTCATACCATATCTTGGAACAGTTGATTCAGCAATTCTAATACACCATAGAGCTTTTCCTAAATCTGATCCAAGTCCTGGAAGACCTGCTTGAGAGTTTATCAAGACATATTTGATGTTATATTTATACATCATTTTCACTGATTCAGTGAAATTCCACATTAGCATGGTTCCTACCATTCCAATTTGCGTCTTATTTGTTGTCGCATTATCTACGAGCGTCGTAGCATTTCCATAGTTCGTAATCCAATAACCATAATCCCACCAGCTTAAGACTACTGTGGCACTATTTTCAATATTACCAGCGCCTTGGCCATTTTCTCTCAACCATAATAAGGACTCTTGCCAGTCAGATGCTGGAATTCCATTTATGAATATTACAGGAGCCATTTCAGATTGGGAGTAATTGTCAGCGAGTTTTATACAATGAAAAGTGAATGTAATTAGTAAACTAAATATCACGATATAAGCAATAACTGCTTCGTCTCTACCGATTGATTTGGTAATACGTAATTTCCTTTTTGTTAGAGCAATTTTACCATGAGCACTTAAGGAATAAGTATAGAGAAGTTTGTCAATAGCCATGGCGCTCAATAAGGAAGCAGATGGTGCTAGGAGAAGTACAAGTCTTACCATTGAACCAGAGAAGTAAATGGTTGTAACTCCCATTGTAAGAATAATAATGTTGACGTCTGTTGGTTTCTTCAAGCAGTAGTATATACCTAAAGGCATCAAGAACATCATAATGTGAATATTATTGAAAAGTTCAGCCCAAGTCATAGGTTGATGTTCACTTACTGAAGAAATAATAGGAATACTCGTCCTTTCACCAGGAAGAATGACAGCCCAGAATTTATCAGCAATGTTGGAGAAAATTCCTAAAGACAGAAAAATTGTCACCAACACAGTTAGAAGAACAAACACTGTAATAGAACCCATGATTATCACTTGTTTGAATGTTTGTTCACTTAAATTCCGTGATAGATTTTGTACAAGTCCAACTAAGATTAGAAAACCTACCATCAAAACAGGAATCATGACTTCTATGTTGTAGAATTTATTAAGCAGAACTCTTGGAATTAGAAAGCCGATACTTAGTGCCGTTACTATCGTAATCGTATAAGTTTTTATCAATCTATAGGTTAGTTTTCTGGTTAATACAAGAAAGAATGCGGCTAAAGGTAATAGATCTAAAACATACCTATATGCCCCCCAACTTCCAATTAATAATCCTAAACTTATACCCGCAAGAAATGCAGAGATTGTTCCTCCACGTTTAATTGCCCGAATAAAGAAGTATAGTGTTAATACCGTAAATAGAATCCCTATAGATTCATTATCGAAGAAACCAGCCGTACTTCTTGATAGGAAAGCTGGGGAGAATGCCATAAAGAAAGCCGTAAAAAGTCCAGTTCTTGCACTTACTGCTTCTTTTCCTAGGAAATAAGATGCAATAATTGTTAATAAACCATATACAACTGGGCTAAAGAATGCTACTTGTTGTATTGTAACATTTATTGTAAAGAAATTCAGAATTGCATGGATAATAACTGCACTTATTGGAACACCCCAATATAGTTCTTGTCCAGTTTGAAATCCATATGGATACCATGAATTAGCCTTAAACCAATGTATGAATGCATTAAAGCCATTTTCACTTATGTATTCAGCACTTACCAATTGAACATATGGATCAAACGCTTTGATAAGAGTATCATAGCCTTTCATCAATGAAAATAGTCGTATCATAACACCTGCAATAAGAATAATTAGCAAACTAAGTCTATTAAGGAGAGCTTCCCTATTGAATTCGTAATCTTCAAAATGGTCTACTATTTTTCTCCAGAAACGACCTAAAGTTCCAGAAATACCTGAATCACTCGACAATTTTATACACCATATATGATAGTATTATAGCTTACTATAGTACTTTTTGAAGTTGGATAAAGAAATGCGTTTAAAAATATTACTTATGGAAAGTCTTTCCACATTGTATACTTTTTAATTTTATTTTATCCTTCAAAATACCTTAGAAGAGGAATATAAATAGTTAGAACCTTATTTTAAAAAAAGATCAATTAAATCGGTTCATCTAGACTAGCAAAAAACCATAGGAACATTAATTAAGATAATTCTAACTTAAAGTGATTTAGATAGCAATGAGATTAGAAAGAAAAATTGCATATGCATTAGCAAAAGAGTTGAAAGACATCACTCAAGAAGCAAAGTTAGAAGCTTTAGCTGTTTTAACTGCAACTGGTGATAGGGTAGCATTTTATGCAGGTGATAAAAAAGCTAACTCTACTGAGTTGTCTGCTATAGGTGCTGCACTTGTTGCTGCTGCTAGATTAGCACTAGAGAGATTGAATTTTTCACCAATAAATGATGTAATGGTTCGAGGTACAAATGGATTCTTAATTCTCAAGTCAATCGGAGACTTTCATTTAGTTGGTGGTACTAGTGATATTGAAGAATTCAAAACAGCAATAGCTGTTCTATCCAGCCATGCTCCACAAATTGCAGATATATTATCATATGTTCAAATTGATGAAGACGAGATACCACCCGAATAGGTTGGTTGTTACAATCAATTTATCTCTTGAAAATTTATCTCAGATCGTTCTAGATTTTTTAGGTTTACAAGATATGTCAATCCAGTTGTAGGCTGGATGTTCATACTTTTTTGGTAACTGGTTTGATATTGGAAGGTCCCAGAATTGAGCAATAATACTCCTTTATATCTATCGTCTCCAGCAATATGGGTATGACCTGTATGGAAGATATCTGGAATTCTTGAGATAATCAATTCATCAACTGGTGTTGGTGCAATCGGAGTTCTTTTTCCATATATTGGTACTAAATGTCGGTTTTTTAGCATCTCTCTCATTGCAGGAATAGAGGTTTCATGTGGGATAGCAGGGATTGCAGCGTTAATATCAAGTATGGAATTACCATGATTTAGCATAATTTCTACGTTGTGAGCTTTTAAATAACAAGGACTACCTAAGAGATGCACGTTATCCAATTCAACTAAATCTTGAGCAAACTCTTTTTGTATAGGAGTTTGAGGTTCTGCAGATCTTGCACCATCATGATTTCCAGGAATGATAATTATTTCTACGTCTTTCCTAATTAGATCAAAGTATTCGGTAGCCAAGTGATATTGCAGTTGAATACTGTCTATGACCAAATCATCTTTCTGACCAGGATAAACTCCAATTCCATCCACCACATCTCCAGCAACAAACAGATATTTTATTTTTCTTCCTAGTCTATTGTATTTTTCATCCTCAAGGTGACCATTAATTAAATTAATAACTCGATGGAAAAGTTTTCCTGCAAAGTTTTTTGACCCCACATGAATATCAGAAATGTGCAGAGACAATACATCTTCATACGAATGATTTGGTTTATGCTTATGCGTATATGGTATATCTGGCCAGAGAACATCCGTGATATTTAGCATTGCCGAGCCATATTTTTCAGTTTCTTTTCTCCAGTTTCCAATAAAACATAATACTGAATCTTCTAGAATGAATTGTGATGTCTGAACAAGATCAGGACTTGAAATATTGATACGAGCAGTTATATTACCAGATAAATCTTCCAAATTAAAAATAACATAACCCTTCTTCGTTCTATGTATTTTCGTGACGAGAGCAATCAAAGCCACTTTATCGATATCTTTAGTTGGTTCTAAATCACTGATTGTGACTCTATTTGTAATGTCTCTTCTTTTGGAAAAATAAGATTTGATTACATCATATCTATTTTCAAAATATTGGCGGAAACTCTCAGCAGAGGCTACATTTTTAGTAATTTTTGGAGAATAGATAACCTCTAAATCTGTAGAAATTCCTTCTGATCTAATTTCGGTTTGAATTTTCCTTTCTTTGGGAAACGACTGTTCTTTGCTTTTTACAGATGAATCTTTTGAATCTGAGCTCTCTATTAGTTCAATTTCTATTGGTTCAATTTCTACTATCTCAATTTCAGACAAAACATCTTCTTCCTTGATAGTAACATCTTCTTCCTTGATAGTAACATCTTCTTCCTTGATAGTAATAGTAACAATGTCATCAGAAGATTTTACTTCTTTTTCATCCTCTTGTTTAATTATCTCGTTTATGTCTTTTATAGAAAGTATTAGCTTAGCTGTACCAGAAGAGAGAATTTCATCAATAACGAAATCTACATTCTCTAAAGAATTGAGATAGGAAAAGGCTTCCGGAGTAAGTTGATAGCCTTCAGCAACTAATTTTCGAAGTTTTTGAGATGGATTCATGATTAGGCAACATTGTTATTTTTAAAGAAATTGTTTCCACATTTATGAAAGAAACATGGCGACCCCGACGCGATTCGAACGCGCGACCCCCAACTATCTTCGTTTCTAAGCGATACATAGAAGGCTGGTGCTCTATCCAGCTGAGCTACGGGGTCATTGAATGCTATAGTCGTTGAAGTTAATCATATCTTAAATTTTTTGATGTTGGGTTTCATTTACTTCAGATTTACATACCAAATAATTTACCCAACAAAAGTAATTAATAAAAAATCATATATATCTATATCTTAAAACCCAGTTGAACCATATGAGCAGAAGAAGTTCTCAAAGGAAAAAACAAAAACGTGATACAAGTCCAATGCCCGCTACTGGTGCAGGTTTAATGAGATATTATGATGAAGATTTACCTGGAGTGAAAATTGGTCCTTGGTATGTTATTGCTTTTAGTATAATCCTAATTGTTGTTGTTATTGTAGGGAATTTTCTATACGTTTCCCCTACTTAAACAAGCTTTTAGTTGGAAGTAGAGGGTGATTCAAATTAACGTCATTCAGAAATTGATGAAGGATCTTTTTTATGAAAAAGACAAAGCAAGAGGAAAAGAAAGAACGTTCTTGAAACTCGTTGAAGAGGTAGGAGAACTATCGGAAGCAATTCTGTTGGATGACGAAAAAATGATTACAGAAGAAATTATTGATGTAGTTGCTTGGATTTTTAGTATTGCAAATCTTGCTGAAATTGATATTGAAGAAACATTCTTCAAAAAATATAATCATTCTTGTCCAAAATGTTATAATAACCCATGCAGCTGTGATTCAATATAATCTTCGGTGAAGAATTCATTACTTTTTAGGTTTGTAATATTATCTGTGCTAGTCAGAAAATTTTTGTTGTATTTTTAATGTTTTAGCATAGACAATGTATGTAATGAAACAAATAGTTCTATATACAGCAGAAGATTGTCCATACTGTAATGTAGCGGAAAAGATACTTAGAAACGTTCTGGCAGAGTATAATGGACTTTTTAATTATAAAAGTATAAAAATTGGTACGAAAAAAGAGTCGAAAATCTTTTCCTTGCCAACCATTTTAGTTGGACAAACGAAAATCGAGGGATTACCGGAAAAAGAGCAAATACATACTGCATTGTTTTCGTGATGTATTTAGGGGGGAATGAAATTTCAAAAGGGGGTATTTATTGAAAATAAAATTCGTATTCTACTACTTCTTTGATGAAATCTCCCACTAAACCTTCTAAAGCTACTACCTGCTTAAGAAATTCATCCCATGAAATAGTTCCATAAGCTTTAAGCCATGATTCATATCCTGGTTTTAGTAATTTCTTAGCCTTATTATGATTCTTACAGTATTTTTCTTGAGAATTTTCTCTGTTCTTCTTGCAAATCGGACAGGTAGTAGATTTTCTTTTCGAGCTAATTGTTATCAACCTCCTTCTTCTTCTTTGATGGACAGTCTGGTGAGATACACATTTGGTATTTTCTTCTACCTCTCTGCCACTCAATTATTGGTAATCCATCATGTTGGCATGTCTTTAAAGTAGGTTTAATATTGCCAGTAGGGGGTAAAGGGTATGTGGCTGTGCATTTAACACTTTTATCAAAGTATGCTGAACACGAAATAAAACGCTTCCCTGATTTTCTAGATTTTATGATTCGTAAATCACCATTTTGACATTTTTGACATTTTCCTAAAATCACAAGTTCAGTTTTTTCAGATAGACGTAGATTTTCATAGAGAGAGTAACCAATTTCCTCTTCCTTTTCATGGAATAATATCAATAAGTCCTTCAATTCCTTTTTTATGCCAAATATCGTAGAATCAAGATCCTTTTTCTTACTCTGAACATCTTCCATGATATCTTCTAAGTTTCTCGTCATTTCTGATTTTATAAGAACCGGATACTGATCCTGTAGAACTTCTACAACACCAACGCCTAATGGTGTAGGCGAGATTTCTTTTCCTACAACATAACCACGATCAAATAATGTTTTGATAATGCCAGCTCTAGTTGCTTTTGTGCCTATTTTTTCTGTTTCCATATTCTTTAACAAAGATGATTCATTAAACCTTCGAGGGGGAGAAGTGAAATCTTCTTTCGAATTGATATATGTAAATTTAACATCGGAGTTTATCTGGACATTGGGTAAAATTTGTTCAGAAAGAGAATAATATGGTTTATAGTATCTTATCCAACCTTCATCTATGATTTTACTACCACGAACTTGAAATTTATGAGTTTTTACAGAAATTTCAATAATACCCTTCAAAATTTCAGCTCTACTACCGAAGACAGCTAGATAACGTTTAACTACTAAATCATAGATTTTTCTTTCAGAAGCAGTAAGTGAATTATCGGGGATGTTCCCTGTTGGATGAATTGCTGGATGTGCAGCATCTGTACGGTTTCCTTCTCTTGGTTTGAATTTCTTTTTAGCAATTATTTCATTTGCAAAGGTACTATAATCATTTTGTGTACTCAATTTGGAGAGTATGGTCTTATGACCTAAAGTCATTGGAAGTTTTTGACTGTCTGTTCTTGGATATGAAATTAAAGCCTTTAAGTAAAGATTTTCAGCATACTGTAGCGTTTTGCTTGGAGAGAATTTAAAATATCTATAAGCCTCTCTCTGTAGGGAACCTAAATCAAAAGGAGGAAAAGGATACGAGTATGATGTATCACTAGAAATATTTGTTATTTTTCCTGTTAATCCACTACAATCCTTAGTAATTTGAATTGCATCTTTCTGAGTTTTTACTGTTGACTTCTCATAAAAAGCTTTAAACTTCTTATTATCTATAATAACTTCACTTTCAATTGTCCAATAAGGAATGGGAAGAAACATTTTGATTTTATTTTCCAATTCTACAACAGAACCTAATGTAGGTCCTTGAACACGGCCAATAGAGACTGTTTTAAATTGCCCTGAAGCTTTTTTTACTGCTAAACTTAATGCTCTTGAGTAATTTATCCCATATAACCAATCAACATAATGTCGAATAAGTCCTGAATTCAGGAATCCTAAATCAAGCGATTTTTCTCTTTGATCATAAGCTTGAATTATATCTTGTACAGTCAGAGTAGAAAATTTCATTCGTTCAGCATCAGTTCGTCCAATAAGATATTTCAGAATTAGATAACCTATTACCTCACCTTCTCTGTCAAAATCAGTCATGATAATAATATCTTGTGCTCCTTTTGCTAGAGATTTGAAAACATCAACGAAGTTTTTAGTCCTAGCACTTTTATCTACTGTATGGCTTGGTACCCATTCATAATCCAACACAGGATAATTCCATGTTTTGCCTATAGAAGAAAGTGTGAATAGATGTCCAACTGCAGGAGCAATTACTATTCTGTTATTATCTCGTGTACAAACAAAAACTGAAATATTCCTTAATTTCTTGATAGTAGGTTTATTATTTTCATCTAAAGCATAAGCTAATCTTCGAGCTGCTTGTGGTTTCTCAGCAATACCCAAAACATAAGGAGCTTCTATAGAGGACAAATAATTAACACCATTACAATTAAATTTATATTTTCTGATGAACTAAGGAGTTGGAGCCAGGACGGGGATTTGAACCCCGGATCCTATAAGGAACTGATTTTCAAGACCAGCGCCGTTGTCCGCTTGGCTATCCTGGCGTTATTTTATCAAGCAAAATGTAAGGAGATTAATGTAATTAAAAATATATCTACTGAAGTTAATAGATAAAATCAGCAATGAATTTTACAGATATACCCAACTAACCACCATGAGAAATCGGGATG